>JBDSXS010000137.1:0-6783 GCA_039926045.1 Ferruginibacter sp. | reverse complement strand
CATGAAGCGGTAAGTATCCAAATACTTACGTTCAACTGTTAAATCATTAATATTTATTGCCATAACAAAATCAAGTTAACACTATAGATTTTGTTACCGAATTATCTGACCTTTACAAGGCTGAGCTTGTCGAAGCCGGTTTGCTACTCCGTAACCCGCCTTCGACAAGCTCAGGCTGACAGCCTTTTTTCAAACGGATACATTACCAAGCCCCGGTTGGGAACTTTGTTTTTCAAACCTTACCTTTGCGGCTCGAAAACAGCTATTAGCTGTTGGTCATTAGCTTTAGCCCAAGGCTTCCTGCTAACAGCTAACTGCTAAAGGCTAACAGCTTTCCTTTATGAAGTATCTCAACGAAATAAACAAACGCAAAACCTTCGCCATCATCTCTCACCCCGATGCCGGTAAAACAACCCTAACAGAAAAATTCCTGTTATTTGGCGGCGCCATACAAACTGCAGGTGCTGTTAAAAGCAATAAGATCAAGAAACACGCTACCAGTGATTTTATGGAGATAGAACGCCAGCGTGGTATCAGTGTAGCAACAAGTGTAATGACCTTTGAATACGACGGGCACCTGATCAATTTACTAGATACTCCGGGCCACAAGGATTTTGCCGAAGATACGTTCAGGACATTAACGGCGGTTGACAGCGTGGTATTGGTGATAGACAGTGTGAACGGGGTAGAAGCACAAACCAGGCGATTGATGGAAGTTATTGCCATGCGTAGCACACCGGTGATCGTTTTTATAAACAAGATGGACAGGGATGGAAAGAACCGTTTTGACCTGCTGGAAGAAATTGAAAATGAATTAAAGATCCAGTTGCATCCCATGACCATGCCCATTAACAGTGGTAAGGATTTTAAAGGGGTGTATGATATGCATAAAAAAAGCCTGGTGCTGTTCACTGCCGGTACAAAGGCCAATGACGAAGATGTAGTGGAGATCAAAGACCTGAATGATGAGTTACTGAATAAGAAAATAGGAGAGAAGGATGCCGATACATTGAGGGAAGATGTGGAACTGATAGCAGGTGTTTATGGCGAATTGAATGAGAAAGATTACCTGGCCGGTAAAACGGCTCCCGTTTTTTTTGGGAGTGCGGTAAACAATTTTGGCGTAAAAGAAATGCTGGATACTTTTATCCGCATTGCCCCAACACCAAGACCAAGGCATACCACCACCAGGGATATAAAACCCGAGGAAGATAAATTCAGCGGATTCATCTTTAAGATACATGCCAACCTGGATCCCAAGCACCGTGACCGTATTGCTTTTTTAAGGGTCTGCAGCGGCAGGTTTGAACGTAATGCCTATTACCATCATGTGCGTATGGACAAGGACCTGCGGTTCAATAATCCCTATAGTTTTTTGGCCCGCCAAAAGGACGTGATCGAAGAAGCTTACCCCGGCGATGTGGTGGGATTATTTGATACCGGGAACTTTAAAATAGGCGATACCATGACGGAAGGCGAGGATTTTTTCTTTACCGGTATACCCAGTTTTTCACCTGAGATTTTTAAAGAGGTGATCAACAAAGATCCTATGAAAACCAAGCAATTGGAGAAAGGATTATTACAACTAACTGATGAAGGAGTAGCGCAATTATTCACCCAGTTTGGGGGTAATAAGAAAATAATAGGCTGTGTGGGAGAACTGCAGTTTGAAGTGATACAATACAGGCTTTTGCAGGAATATGGAGCATCGGTACAAATGAATAACCTGCCGTTTTTTAAGGCATGTTGGTTAACAAGTAAAGACCCAAAGAAACTGGAGGACTTCATCAAATACAAACAAGCAAATATTGCAGAAGATAAAGACAACCACCTGGTTTACCTGGCACAAAGTGAATGGTTCTTAAATACCGAGATACAGAACAACCCCGATATTGAATTTCATTTTACGAGTGAGATACATAAGTAGGTAAAAAGTAAAAATTCAAAAGTAAAAAGTATTAATTTACGGTATGTACAAGTTAGATAAAACCGTTTTTAAAGCACAAACATTTGCCGAGGCAGAAAGAAGCAATGTATTTGAAAAAACTGTTTCATTTTCTGAAAGGTTAAATCAGGGTTGGTATCTTAGTGCAATGGTACATGGCGTGGATCCTTATAACCCGGTAAAAATGGAAAAGCGGTTAGTTAGCATAAGAAAACATTCAAAATAATGGCTAACATTTTCAATGAAGATTTTAGAGATTTTATTGATGCATTAAATAAGCAGGAGGTTGAGTATTTGCTCGTTGGTGGCTATGCGGTTATTTTACATGGTTATAGAAGATCAACCGGCGACATAGATATTTGGATTAATGTAACGGCCGATAATCATAAAAAACTTTTGAAAGCTTATCTGGCTTTTGGATTGCCAACTTCGGATATAACTGAAGAAAATTTTTTAGTAAATGACGGGATGGATGTATTTACTTATGGTATTCCACCGGTATGTATCGAAATTTTAAAAAAAGTAAAAGGATGTAATTTTGAAGAGGCTTATAAAATCAGCAAAATTTATGATGAAAATGGCTTGCAGATAAGGTTTGTTCATATCAACACATTGATCGAAGCCAAAACAGCATCAGGCAGGTACAAAGACCTCGATGATATTGAAAAACTTACTCAATAAATTGATCATTCCCGCAATTTAAAAGAAACTGAACCATTTGTTTTTGCAGTACTCTTAATGGTGACTTCATACCGTTTTTCGCCGTCATAAATAACCATAAGTGCAGTATTGGGTGGTATGCTGCCCAGGTTTTCGGCATACATCTGCAATTCGTTTCGACTGCTGCCCGGAGCGATTTTAATATAAAAGGTCAGGGGTTTATCTGTAAGCCGCTGGTGCGTGGTCAATATCTTGTCGTTGTAAATAAGGGTAATGCTGTCTCCGTCAATATCTCCATTATCGTATAGGGTTACCGAAATTGAATCATGGTCTACGCTGATCGTTTTGATCAGCTCATTGTCTCTTTTTTCCAGCACCACCGGTTTTTCAGGCACTAAAGGCTCAGGCTTTTTCACTTCTGCTTTTTCATTGCACAACGAAAATATCTCTTCCGCATTAAGTGCCCGGTTATAGATCCTGACATCATCCAGGTCGCCATTTAACCAGAACGGAAACAACTCGTCATCAGATTTTCCAAAAAACAGGTCTTCGTTATTTGTAAAGGTCTCGGGAAAAACTACGGAATATTTTAATTCGCAATCAACATAAAGCTTGGCCGTTTTTCCATCATTGGTATATAATACATTGTACCATTTATTTTTTTTAATGAAATCGCCGCCATAAGGAGTAAGCACAGTGCCTGTACCCCGGAAATTTTGGTGCAGCGTGTCACATAAAGATCCATTACAGCCGGAGCCGGCAGAATAAAGTGCATCATCAAACCTGAGTGCATAGTTCCCGGGGTTGTAATTTCCGCCACCCTTGCTGATGATCTGGCTGGCGTGACAGATGTCATAATAGAACCCGGTTGGCCTCACCCATACAGAAAGTGTGATCACTGAACCGAAATTTAGAGAAGGTTTATTTGGGATACGCATGTATTGAAACACACCATTAAAGTGGTAGGCGCTGTTGGGTTTACCAAACCTGTCGGCAGTTATGGTTGCATTATTGAATGTAGGGTTATTGTTATTGCCGCTTTTATCATTGGCAGTGCCATCAAAAGGGTAGTAAGCCTGTAAACCCTTATCGAGGTTTACCTGTGCAGTACAAAATTGAGTGATCAGCAAAAAACAGCATAATAATCTTTTCATATAAAAAAACCGGAAGTTAATTTGCTAAAATTAAGCATCTCCCGGTATTATGAAGTTTTAATAAAAAATGGTTTTGTTAATATACTTACCTGATCAATATAAAATTGCCTTTTTGTTCTTCCAGGCCGCAACTTGTCTGGGCTTTTATCACATACACATAAGTGCCTGCCAGTGCAGGTTTGCCTTTGTATGTGCCATCCCAGCAGGTATTGGGATTGGAAGTGCCAAAAACCTGTTCGCCGTAACGGTTAAAAATATAAAACTGCAGATTCTGTATGTACATCCAGGTCTTTAAACCATAACAATCATTCTTACCATTGCCATCAGGTGTAAATGCATTGGGCATATAGCGGGCCAGGCTGGCAACATTGCTTACCACAACAGTCACACTATCTGTATTACTACAGCCATTGGAGTTGGTTACCTGGACTGTATATTTTTGGGTGCTGGCGGGTTTGGCAACCGGGTTAGGAATTACGGTGCTGCTTAAGCCTGTTGCCGGAGACCAGGTATATTGACCTCCACCTGATGCAGAGAGCGTAGCCGAATGAAAAGCACAATCGATGTCATTGGATTTACGGGCATTGATTACGGGTGCAGATAAAATGGTCAAGAGTACTGTGAATGTACTGTCGAATCCGCATTTGTTATCCGTAACCACTAAAGTGTATAAAGTTGTTTGTGGTGGATTGGCCAGTGGGTTTATAATAGTAGGGTTGGAAAGATAAGTAGCAGGGCTCCATAAATAACTAACCGTTGTTCCATTATTGCCATTTAACTGCACGGTTTGCTTTCCGCAAATTGTGAATGATGGTGGTGATTTTAAGGAGTCCGGAGTTCTGATATCAATTGATACCATATCTGTGTTCTTACAGCCATTTACGTCGGTGCCCGTAACGGTATAGGTTTGCCGGGTTGTACCAATAAAAACAGGACTGGCAATATTTGGGTTACTTAATCCCGTAGCGGGGCTCC
The DNA here is from genome assembly GCA_039926045.1 of Ferruginibacter sp. Lineage (GTDB taxonomy): Bacteria > Bacteroidota > Bacteroidia > Chitinophagales > Chitinophagaceae > Ferruginibacter. The sequence continues at coordinate 2,049 of JBDSXS010000137.1, read as the reverse complement.
ACGAATAATTTTGCGCACCTGTTGTAGTTAAAGTGATGTTCGCACTCTGACATAATGTGGTATCTGCAATAGTTTGAACAACAGGTAATGGATTTACCGTTACATAAACGCTGTCTGTTGCAGTACAACCGGCAGCAGATGTACCCGTAATGTAAAGCCTGTGCGATAGTGTATCCATATAAACAGGATTGGCAATAGTTGGGTTACTCACATAAATCGCCGGGGTCCATTGATATGTTGCAGCATTGGAATTTGTAGTGAGCACCAGTGTTGAAAATTTGCAAATGCCTGTATCACCGATGGTATTTACCAGGGGCAGCGGGTTGATATAGATCGTTACAGAATCTATAGAAGTGCAACTTGCGGAACCTGTTACAGTTAAATAAAAAGTAGTTGTACTGCTGATGGTAGCAGTTGGGTTTTGAATAGTAGGATTATTAAGATAAACTGCAGGCGACCATAAATACGGACCGCCAACAGCTGTTCCGTTCAGCATTACTGAAACTGTTCCATTGGTACAAATAGAAGTATCGCTGCCGGCTTCTGCATTAACACCGGGTAAGGCATTAACATCTTTTGATGTACTGTCTATACAACCATTAATATCTGTAACAATTAATCTTACCGTATAAGTTCCGGCTGCAGTGTAAGCATGCGAAGTGTTTTGTGTATTGGCCTGTCCGCCATCACCAAAATACCATTGCCAGCTTGCAATTGGGTTGGTATTTACATAAGCCAGTCCTTTAAAATCAAAACCATTACAGGATAAAAGGCTGTCTTTGATACGTACAGAGTCGATATTCTTTTTGAAGGGAACTACATCAACAGGTAAAACAAGATTGAAAAGATTTTGACCAGCCATACCGGGAGTTGCACCCCATGGGTTATTACTGTAGGCGGTACAAACACCGTTTATACCCCCTGCATTTAATATCAATACAGTTGCAGGCAATGAAGGATTACTTAGCCAAACAGCTCCGCCACTGCCACCACCACCGGGACCAACTTTACTAAACCCAGCTGCAGTCATATCAGCACCTTTACCTCCCTTCGTTTCAATATTTGTGTTGTCTGAATAGGTATTGATCTGTAAAAGTACTGAACCGGCAGCACCGCCACCTCCCATACCTTCATGACAACCGGATGTGGTAAGGCCGCATGCTGACCCATCACTTCCATTCGCAATAATTTTTTTTGTATTTGAAGTTAAGCTGCCTGCGGAAACGATAATTATACCGGCACCGTTTCCTCCTGTTGCCTGGTAAGACTCCGGATTATTGGTATGACCGGCCCCACCACCACCACCTAAAAATATTTTGTTGGCAGCATTAGAATAGGTCAATGATCTTCCGCTTATTCCACGGTTATCAAAAGGCACGGTAACATTACAAGGTGCAGCTTCAAATTGATAACCTCCAAATCCACCGGCACCTATGTTTCCACCACCTGCACCCCCGGAATTATGAGAATTACCTCCTCCGCCACCATTGGCCAATGCTCCTTTTCCAAACGACCTGGCGGCAGAAATATCCGCAATGCCTTCTCCCTTTCCTGATGCCAGGTCGGGATTAACCGGGTAATAAAATTCATTTTCGTTACAGTTAAAAACAGGCGGGATCGAAATGGGATCCAAACCTCCTTTAAAGCCCTTTCCACTTACATCCATATTGTCATTAAGTGTTAGTGCATTTTGAACATTGAAAGCCAATACACCACCTTTGTTTCCATCCCATGGTAAACAGGTTAAGGTATTGTTTAAGGCTAATGTATAATTATTGTAGTATGGCACCCTGATCAATTGAACTTTTCCAACCGGTATATCATATTGCCGGGTAAGGCCATTTTTTAACTCAATGATATTACCGGCTTTGCTTTTTACATAATTGAACTCATAGTTACCGGCATTCTTATAATCGGTAATTGTTCCAAATGCAGCGGTATTGGTTGAATCAATTACAGCTCCTTTCATCTGGATCAGTAAGACAGTATCTCCAACATTATATGCGCTACCATTTTCAACCGTTAATTTATTGTCGCAGGGATTGAATC
>JBDSXS010000136.1:0-5406 GCA_039926045.1 Ferruginibacter sp. | reverse complement strand
CCTTTGCCTTCATCACCCCATTGCAAGCCCAGTATAACGTCTACCATTTTTTATTTATTTTGCCCCTATCCCCTAAAGGGGGACATGTAGGAGATTATGTTTTATTATTTTTTGTAACCAGCAATTGTTTTTCAATTTATCATTGTTGTGTCACTCACTTGTACCAAATACCAATATGGAACATTTATCTAATCGAAGCTTTGCAACCCTGTAAAAATAAAATGAAATAACCCAACCACCTAAAATGATATTGGGTTGTTTGAAAATTGGGGAGAAAAGTAAGAATGATTGTACAGGTTTGTTATTAAGCAACTTTCAACATACTCAGTTTACTGCTGCTGAACTTGCGGTGGGCATACTCCAGTGTGACTTCAAATTCCTTAACTTTTTGAGAAGGTAATTCATACATGGCATCGGTGAGGATACTTTCGCAGATACTTCGCAGGCCCCGGGCGCCCAGTTTATACTCCAATGCTTTTTCAACCATAAAATCAAAAACAGCCGGCTCAAATCTCAGTTCTATTCCCTCAATATCAAATAAGCGGGTGAACTGCTTGATCAGGGCATTCTTTGGTTCGGTTAAAATGCTGCGGAGCGTATCGGCATCCAGGGGGTTTAAATAAGTTACCACGGGCAAGCGGCCAAGCAGTTCGGGTATCAATCCAAAATGCTTAAGGTCAACTGCATTAACGAAATGCAGCAGGTTATCGTGCTGGTATTCCTGCAGTTCTTTATTTACATTAAAGCCAATGGCATTTGTATTTACCCTGCGGGCAATGATCTTATCTACACCGTCAAATGCGCCGCCGCAAATGAACAGGATATTCTGTGTATTAACTTTTATGAGTTTTTGTTCAGGATGTTTACGTCCGCCCTGGGGTGGTACAAGCACTTCAGTGCCTTCCAGCAATTTCAATAACCCCTGCTGCACACCTTCGCCACTTACATCCCTGGTAATAGATGGGTTATCGCTTTTTCGGGCAATTTTATCTATCTCATCAATAAAAACAATTCCTTTTTCGGCTGCAGGTACGTCATAATTACAAGCCTGTAACAAGCGGCTTAGCATACTTTCCACATCTTCACCTACATAACCCGCTTCAGTAAATACGGTTGCATCTACAATGGCAAAAGGCACATTCAGCATGCGGGCAATTGATTTTGCCAGTAAGGTTTTACCTGTCCCCGTTTCGCCAACCATAATGATGTTGCTTTTTTCGATCTCTACATCATTTTCTATCTTTTGATTCAACCTTTTGTAATGATTGTAAACAGCAACTGCCAGTATCTTTTTTGCATCATCCTGGCCAATTACATATTCATCCAGGAATTTTTTTATTTCGATGGGCTTTCTTACCGTTAATTTGTGTGCAGGGGCAGCACTATGTTTATTTTCCTTGGCATTACCCAACTCCTGTTCAATGATCTCCTCAGCATGCTCCACACAGTTTTCGCAAATGTGCCCATCCTGCCCGGCAATGAGTATTTTCACTTCATCGCGGTTGCGGCCGCAAAAAGAACAATGTAAGGTTTGTTGTTTAGCCATTTTGCTTCTTCAGTTTACCTGAACTTGATTTTTAATTATTAACAAAGCTACAAAAAAGCAACTTATCACATCACTAAGACAAGTTACCAGTCTATAACGTTGCATTGGGGATGTTATGATAAAAAAAGCCTCAAAAAGAGGCTTTTAATTATAAATTGAGCCTGTAGTCTTACATTTTCTCCAAAACGGCATCTACAATGCCATAACTAATTGATTCTTTGGCATCCATCCAGTAGTCACGGTCAAAATCATTCAGTACTCTTTCAATAGTTTGTCCGCAATTTTTTGCCAGTATTTCGGCGCCTAAATTTTTGGTTTTAAGTATTTGGCTGACCATAATTTCCAGGTCGGCACTGGTACCCTGGCCACCGCCGCTTGGTTGATGGATCATTACTTCGCCATTGGGATATATAAAACGCTTACCTTTTTCGCCGCCACTTAATAAAATACTACCCATGCTGGCTGCCATACCCATACACACAGTGCTTACCGGCGAACTGATCATTTGCATGGTATCATAAATCACCATACCACTGGTAACCATACCACCCGGGCTGTTAATGTAAAAAGTAATTTCTTTACCCGGGTCAATGGCTTCCAGGTACATCAGGCGGTTGGTAATATCTTTCGCACTTTTGTCATCCACAACACCCCAAAGAAATACCTTGCGCTGCTCAATAAATTTTTTATCGAACTGCCAGCTGCTAAGCATTTTTTCCATTGGATTTTCGGGAACCTCAGGTTTTTCATCATCCTCAAAACGGGTAATATTATTTTGATAAAAATTCATAATGTGCGTTTTATTATTTGGTTTCTTTTTTTTGTTTTTTTGCATTCATCAGTAAAACCTCATCAATCAGGCCATAATCTTTTGCTTCGCCGGATGTCAGCCATTTATCACGGTTGCAATCTACAGCCACTTTATCAACAGGCTGGCCCGAGTGAAAAGCAATGATCTCGTACAATTCTTTTCTTACTTTGACCACTTCATTCACGGTTATTTCAATATCACTTGCCTGTCCGCCTGCACCTGCACTTGGCTGATGCATCATGATGCGACTGTGCTTGAGTGCCGTTCGTTTTCCTTTGGCACCTGCACACATCAACACCGCTCCCATACTGGCTGCCATACCGGTACAGATGGTTGCAATATCGGGTGTGATAAACTGCATGGTATCATACATTCCCAATCCGGCATATACACCACCGCCAGGGCAATTGATATACATCTGGATATCCCTTGTACGATCAGTACTTTCTAAAAATAATAATTGTGCCGTAACAATATTTGCCACTTCATCATTGATGGGATAACCCAGGAATATGATCCTGTCCATCATCAAACGGCTGTACACATCCATCACGACAACATTCATTGGCCGCTCTTCAATGATATTGGGAGTTAAGTTTGTTATAGCCCCGCCACCACCCGAAGGGGGAATTTGGGCAACAGCATTTGGCACGCTGTGCCTAAGATAACTATCTAGTGTATTGCTGTTGATGCCTTTGTGCTTTATAGCATATTTTTCAAATTCTTTTCCAAAGTTCATAGTATAGTGATTGCTTTATTTAATAAATTAATCGTTAGCAAATATAGTTGATTGTATTACCTTAAAAAAGGAACCATCAACTTGTTTTGAGCCCTTTAATCCCGGCTCCGGGATTGGTAAATTAAAATATACTGAACCAGCATAGCAATTGAGGTTAATGCGGCTACCACATACGTTAAGGCAGCCCATTTTAAAGCATCTTTCGCTTTTGTGTATTCAGCCGGGGTTGTGATACGGGCCGTATCAAGCCATTTTAATGCCCTGGCAGACGCATCAAATTCAACAGGTAAAGTAATTACGGTAAACAAAGTGGTTACTGCAAACAGAACAATGCCGATCAATAATATGGTTGGATTTCCGCCTCCAAAACCAAGGAACCCCAACCCGATGATAATGATCCATTGTGATAAAGTGCTGCTGATATTTACCACCGGAACCAGTTTACTTCTTAACATGAGCATGGAATAAGCAGTGGCATGTTGCACGGCATGCCCACATTCGTGTGCTGCCACTGCGGCAGCAGAAACATTGGTGCCTGCATACACATCCGGGCTTAGGTTTATAGTTTTATTTGATGGATTGTAATGATCCGATAAAAATCCATCAACAGAAGTCACCTTAACATCATAGATACCATTATCCCGAAGCATTTTTTCAGCTACTTCTTTTCCGCTCATACCGCTACTGGTAGGCACTTTACTATATTTTGCAAATTTACTTTTCAACCGGTATTGAACGATCATACCAATTACCATAAAGATCAGCGATACCAGGATAATTCCAAATGTCATTGTCTGATTTTGTTTCATTGTAATTCGCAAACAGTAAGCCAAATAATTTTTATGACATTTCGGCAAATTTTTAAAATAGCAAAGGGAGAGAATCGCTTCTCTCCCTTTGAACTTCATTTTAAATTTTATTATTTATACTGGCCTGTTAATCCCTTTGCCAATTCAGTTACTTTATTGATACCGTCATCCGACAGGTTGCCTTTCTTAAATTCAGCCAAAACCTCAGGATGTTTATTTTCCATTTCCATTAAGAAATGCTCTTCAAATGCTTTTACATTTTTAACAGCAACCTCTCTTAATAAACCCTGTGTTCCAAGGTAGATCATAGCAACCTGCTTTTCCACACTCATTGGTGAATATTGTAACTGCTTTAAGATCTCCACGTTTCTTGCACCTTTGTCAATTACGTTCTTGGTTGCAGCATCCAGGTCACCACCAAACTTAGAAAAAGCTTCAAGTTCACGGTAAAGCGCCTGGTCCAGTTTCAATGTACCGGCAACTTTTTTCATTGACTTGATCTGTGCATTACCTCCTACACGACTTACAGAGATACCCACGTTAATAGCAGGTCTGATACCGGCATTGAACAGGTTACCCTCCAGGAAGATCTGCCCGTCGGTAATAGAAATTACGTTTGTAGGAATATAAGCTGATACGTCACCTGCCTGTGTTTCGATAATTGGCAGTGCTGTTAAAGAACCTCCACCTTTTACCAAATGTTTGATAGATGCAGGTAAGTCATTCATCTGCGCAGCAATCTCATCTTTAGAAACAACTTTTGCAGCTCTTTCCAGTAAACGGCTATGCAGGTAGAATACATCACCAGGATAAGCCTCACGTCCCGGTGGTCTTCTTAACAATAAAGAAACTTCGCGGTAAGCAACTGCCTGTTTAGAGAGATCATCATAAATGATCAAAGCAGGCCTTCCGGTATCACGGAAAAATTCACCTATTGCAGCTCCAGCAAATGGTGCGTAGAACTGTAAAGGAGCCGGGTCAGAAGCTGATGCAGCTACGATGGTTGTATAAGCCATAGCACCATACTCTTCCAGCGTCTTCATAACGCCTGCAATGGTAGAAGCTTTCTGGCCAATTGCCACATATATGCAGTAAACAGGTTTACCTGCTGCGTAAAATTCTTTTTGATTGATGATGGTATCAATGGCGATAGCCGATTTACCGGTCTGGCGATCTCCAATGATCAACTCACGTTGTCCACGGCCAATGGGGATCATCGCATCAATAGCTTTGATACCGGTTTGCAATGGTTCTTTTACCGGTTCACGGAAGATAACACCCGGCGCTTTACGCTCCAGCGGCATCTCGTATAATTCGCCTTTAATTGGACCTTTGCCATCAATAGGCTCACCCAATGTATTGATAACACGGCCACTCATACCTTCTCCTACTTTAATAGAAGCGATCTGGCCCGTGCGCTTTACTTTATCACCTTCTTTAATTTCTGCACTGTCACCCATCAATACCACACCCACATTATCTTCTTCCAGGTTGAGGGCAA
>JBDSXS010000135.1:0-4804 GCA_039926045.1 Ferruginibacter sp. | reverse complement strand
ACAAAATCAAAAATATTAATACCCGTATCTTCCATCCAGCCACTGATCTTTATTTTTTCATCCAGCACATCGGCGCCAATTAAAAAATGAGCGGCTCCAAATTCCATCAACCATTCTTCCAGTACTTCGGGTTTCCTTGCAGCAAGGCTACCAATGGTTACCATGGAGGCACCTGCATTAAGCACCTGTTCAACATCAGCTATTTTTTTTACGCCCCCGCCAAAATCAATGACCATATTTACTGCTGATGCAATATTTTCCAAAACAACAAGATTCATGATCACACCTTCTTTGGCACCATCCAGGTCAACGATATGCAGGCGTTTAAAACCAGCTCCTGCAAACTGCCTGGCCACTTCAACCGGGTCTTCATTGTATATTTTTTTTTCTGCATAATCGCCTTTGGTGAGGCGTACACATTTACCGTTGATGATATCGATTGCAGGTATGATGGTCATACCCCTGTACCCTAAAGCGGAACTTAGATTGTTACTGTATGATTCTACTGCCAAGGTTTTTTAATTTTAAAAGTTTCCAATATTTTTAAGATCAACTGTATCTAATGAAATTTCTTAAGATCTTTTCTCCTGCTTCCCCTGATTTTTCCGGGTGAAACTGCACACCGTAAAAATTATTCTTTTGCAATGCTGCGCTGTATGGCAATATATAATCCGTTTTTGCAACCGTGTCATTTGAGATAGCTGCAAAATAACTGTGTATGCCATATACAAATGAACCTTCATTCAATCCTTGAAACAAAGCCGAACGGTAATCATAAATAGTATTCCAGCCAACCTGCGGCACTTTAAGATCAGCTGATTTAAATAAACTGATTTGTGAATCAAATATCCCCAGGCATGCTGTATCTCCTTCTTCAGAATAATTGCACATTAACTGCATCCCCAAACAAATCCCCAATACGGGTTGTTCCAGGTCAACAATAACCTTATCCAGTGCTCTCTCCTTTAAATAGTTCATAGCCGCATTGGCATGACCAACACCCGGGAATATAACTTTATCAGCTCCCCGGATCAAATCAATATCATCCGTTACTTCCGATGCTACACCGATCCGCTGCAAAGCATACTGCACACTTTGTACATTACCGGCATTGTATTTTATGATCGCGATCTTCATTTATAAAATCCCTTTTGTTGATGGTAAAGCATTATTATCCGCATCTCTTTTTACGGCCTGTTTAACGGCTTTGGCAAAAGCCTTAAAGATGGATTCAATTTTATGGTGTTCATTCTCTCCTTCAGCTTTTATATTCAGATTGCATTTTGCAGCATCGCTAAATGATTTAAAGAAATGAAAGAACATTTCTGTTGGCATCTCTCCTATTTTTTCACGTTTGAATTCAGCTTCCCAAACGATCCAGCTTCTGCCACCAAAATCAATGGCTACCTGGGCCAGGCAATCATCCATGGGTAATAAAAACCCATACCGTTCAATGCCCCGTTTATCGCCTAAAGCCTTTGCCATGGCTTCCCCTAATGCGATGCCGGTATCTTCAATGCTATGGTGTTCATCAATATCCAGGTCGCCTTTGCAATCGATCGCCAGGTCAATGTTGCTATGCCTGGCCAGTTGATCCAGCATATGATCAAAGAATGACAAGCCGGTCTTATTATTCGCAATACCCGAACCATCGAGGTTAATTGAAACGGATATATTTGTTTCATTGGTATTACGCTGATGCGTTACTCTCCTTGCCGGTAATTTCAGGTAATTGTAAATAGCTGACCAGTCCGTTGTCTCCAATGCAATTACATTCTCTTTCAATTCATCGGTCGCACCCGAAACCTCTGCTTCACCTAAAGCTTCATCTATGTTCAGCCATAAACCTTTGCAGTTTAAATTCTTTGCCAGTTGCATATCCGTGATACGGTCGCCAATGACAAATGAATTGGGCAGATCGTAACCGGGGTTATTGATATACTTACTAAGCAGCCCGGTTGCCGGTTTACGGGTGGGTGCGTTTTCTGCTGCAAAAGTTCTGTCGATGATCACTTCAGCAAATGCTATTTGTTCATTCGCTAAACTTTTCATCAGCAGGTTATGCAGCGGCCAGAATGTTTCTTCCGAAAAAGATGCTGTGCCCAAACCATCCTGGTTTGTAACCATTATTAGCTCATAATCCAGTTCCTTTGCGATCTTACGCAGGTAGTAGAACACACCGGGATAAAATTCCAGTTTACTGAGATCATCCAACTGGTAAGTTGGTGGCGCTTCTTTGATGAGGGTTCCGTCCCTGTCTATGAATAATATTTTTTTCACGGTTGATATTTTTTTAAAGCTGATAATAAAAGATCATTTTCGCCTGCTGTTCCGATGCTGATGCGCAGGCAGTTTTCACAACCAGGTTCTTTACTCCTGTTGCGTACTACAATTTCATTTACGGCCAGGTACTGGTATAAGGAACGGGCGTCTGCTATTTTGATCAAAATGAAATTGGCATCACTGGGGTAAACTTTTTGAACAAAGGAAAATTCTTTCAATGCCTGGAACAAGTCCTCTTTTTGTTGCACGCTTTGCCTGATCCATTCATTAACCTGTGCAGTTTGCTGCAATGCCTGGAGGGCCAATTGTTGCGATGCTTCGTTGATATTATATGGCGGTTTTACTTTGTTGAACAGCTCGATGATATCCATGGATGCATAACAGAGCCCCAATCGCAAAGCGGCCAATCCCCAGGCTTTTGATAATGTTTGCATCACTATGAGATTGGGATATTTTGTTAACTCCTGTATAAGGGTCTTTTGTTTCGAATAATTAATGTAAGCTTCATCAATGATAACAATACCCGGAAAATTATTCAGTAATACTTCCACATCTGCACGGTTCATGTTGTTACCGGTGGGATTGTTGGGCGAACAGATGAATAGGAGTTTTGTATTGCTGTCAGTTGCCTGCATGATGGCATCCACATCCAATTGAAAATCATTTGTAAGCCGGGCCTTTCTTATTTCTATATCATTGATCCCTGCACTAACCGCATACATACCATAAGTAGGCGGACAAATGATCACATTATCTTTCCCGGGATTGCAGAATATGCGGTAAGCGAGGTCAATGATCTCATCGCTGCCATTACCAATACAGATATTTTCTGCAGGTACACCCTTTATCCCCGCCAGTTGAAACTTTAGTTGCCATTGCAATGGATCGGGGTAGCGGTTATACTGCTGCTCCGTTGGGGCAAGTGGCGAACCGTAAGCATTTTCATTGGCATCCAGGAATACAGCGGCATTGCCGGCAAACTCATGCCGGGCAGATGAATAAGGTTTTAAGTTCCTTATATTTTCTCTTACCAGTTTTTTCAAATTAAATTTCATTGCTATTTTTTATTGCATGTAATCTTATCGTAACTGCATTTTTGTGTGCATCTAATCCTTCGGCAGCAGCCATGGTTTCAACAGCTTGGCCAATATTTTTTATCCCTGCTTTGGTTATTTTTTGAAAAGTAATTTTCTTAATGAAACTATCCAGCGATACACCGCTGTAAGCTTTTGCATAACCATTTGTTGGCAGTGTATGGTTGGTTCCGGATGCATAATCACCTGCACTTTCGGGTGAATAATGGCCAAGAAAAACACTGCCTGCATTGATCACTTTTTCAGCTATCAGTGCTGCATCGTCTGTTGCAATGATCAAATGTTCCGGTGCATATGCATTCAGCAAGTCGAAAGCTGTTTCTGTTTTCTCCATCACAATGGCCAGGCTGTTTTGTAAAGACTGCCCGGCAATTTCTTTCCTGGGTAGTTGGTTTAGCTGCTTTTCAATTTCACCCTTTACTTTTTCAATTATTGAAACCGATGAAGCAACCAATAGCACCTGGCTATCTATGCCATGCTCTGCCTGGCTTAACAGATCCGCTGCAACAAAAGCAGGGTCACAGGTTTCATCAGCATAGACCGCTAATTCGCTTGGGCCTGCAGGTATGTCAATGGCGATACCGGCAGCATTTATCAATTGTTTGGCACAGGTAACATATTGGTTACCGGGGCCGAATATTTTATTAACCTGGGAAACAGTTTCTGTGCCATATGCCATGGCAGCAATGGCCTGCACCCCACCGATCTTATATATTTTTTTGAGGCCGATCAATTGTGCTACGTATAAAATAATCGGGTTTATTTTTCCCTTTTTATCCGGTGGTGTGCAAACAACGATCTCTTTACAACCCGCCAATACAGCGGGTATTCCCAGCATAAGTAATGTAGAAAATAAAGGAGCCGTTCCCCCCGGAATGTAGAGGCCGACCTTTTCAATCGCTACAGCTCTTCTCCAACACATAACTCCGGTTATAGTTTTTATTTCTTTTACTTCTTCTTTTTGTGAATTATGAAATGCAGTGATATTCAGCTTCGCCAGTTCAATTGCTGCTTTAAGATCCGCATCAACAGCAAGAGTAGCTTCTTTAATTTCTGCTGCAGATACGCTGAACTCATTTAGTATCACGCCGTCAAACTGCTGGCTATATTTTTGCACAGCCGAATCACCGTTCTGTTTAACATTATCGAGAATAGCTTGCACCGTTGCTTCCAGTTGCTTATGATCAAAGGCCGGGCGTTGCAAAATCTGCTGCCATGTATCTCTTGCTGGATTTATGTACGTTTTCATAATTTGGAAGGGTTTTACACGATCATTTTTTCAATTGGCAATACCAGGATCCCCTGGGCATCATACTGCTTTAATTTTTCTATCACTTCCCAAAAATCATTTTCGTTGACCACGCTTTGCACGCTGCTCCAGCCGCTTTCTGCCAGTGGAACAACCGTTGGACTTTTCATCCCCGGTA
>JBDSXS010000134.1:0-16486 GCA_039926045.1 Ferruginibacter sp. | reverse complement strand
AACGAAGTTTTGCAAAACACAGACGAAGTAATAAGGAAGATTAAAGAAGTTTTTGTAAAATCAGAAAGCCAAGTTAACAAGGAAGATGTAGAGAGTAATGAACTTAGTCACCCCTCACCACAAAGTGGAGAGGGGCAGGGGGTGAGGGAAACCTCCACCATGCCCGGCTATGCCGGCAGCAGCTGGTATTTCCTCCGCTATATGGACCCCAATAATGAGAATGAATTCTGCGACCGCAAAGCCTGTGATTACTGGAACCAGGTTGACCTGTACATTGGCGGCACCGAACATGCTGTTGGGCATTTATTGTACAGCCGTATGTGGACGAAAGTTTTGTTTGACCTGGGTTTGATCGGTTTTGATGAACCCTTCAGGAAATTATTGAACCAGGGGATGATAACTGGTAAATCATTTTTCTTTAATGTTGAAAATGATGGTAGCGATAATTTGAAAATTACTTCATACACAAAGGACAAAGTATCCAATGTTTTATTGCGACTTAAATACGGACACCAGTTTGTTGATAATAACGGAAAGCTTTTAAAAAAGATTTTTTATCAGCAAATCGAAAATGGATTAATTGAGGAGACACCTTACAAGATAGATTGGCAAAAGGATGGCGATGAAGAATATGTTTTTGTAAAAGAGGAATCAGAAAAAATGTCAAAATCCAAATTTAATGTTGACAATCCTGATGAACTCTGTGAAAAATATGGTGCCGATACCTTCCGCATGTATGAAATGTTCCTGGGCCCGGTAGAAGCCAGCAAACCCTGGGATACCAAAGGCATTGAAGGGGTTCATCGCTTTTTAAGAAAGCTGTGGCGTTTGTTTTTTGATGATATAAAAGGACCAATTTGGACTTCTTCAGCTCCCTCTCCTTCGGAGAGGGCGGGGGGTGAGGTCACTGATGCAGAATTAAAAATACTGCACCGCACCATCAAAAAGATTGAAGAAGATACAGAACGTTTTAGCTTTAATACAGCAGTAAGTACATTCATGATCTGCGTAAATGAACTGGCAGACATGAAATGCCATAAAAAAGAAATTTTAGAAAAACTGTTGATCTTACTTACACCTTATGCACCGCATATCAGTGAAGAGTTGTGGAGTCAGTTAGGAAATGAAGGTTCTGTTTTGGATGCGGCTTTCCCGGCTTTCAATGCGGCCTTGTTGGTGGAAAGCACAAAAGAATACCCGGTTTCCATCAATGGTAAACTGCGTACTAATATTGAGCTGGCATTGAACCTGGAGCAAAAGCAGGTTGAAGAGATCGTACTCCAGAATGAGATCGTACAAAAATGGCTGGAGGGCAAGGCGCCCAAGAAGATCATCTTTGTGAAGAATAAGATGATCAATGTGGTTATATAAAATTGGATAATGTATTCTAAGTTTCTTTATATCAGTGTTGTGGCAGGCTGAGCTTGTCGAAGCCGGTATATTTCGTTTTAACCCGCCTTCGACAAGCTCAGGCTGACAACACGCTCATCCGTCACGGTTTCAGACCGTCAATAATATTCAATACATCCTCTTAATGCCACCCTGAAAAAAAAGTTTACCTTTTTGTCCGGATGCCGAATGTTTATTCGTCTTTATAAAAAACATTCTAAAACATTTAAAACAAAAATTATGGAAAAGTTCATGCTTATTTTTCAGGGACAGAAAGCTGCCCAAACGCCATCTGCTGAGCAAATGCAGGAAAATATGGGTAAATGGATGGCCTGGATAGATAAACTGGCCAAAGACGGTAAATATGTTAGCGGCGAACCACTACAGGCTACAGGGAAAATTATTAAAGGCGGCCCCAACAATGTTACAGACGCAGCATTTGCTGAAGGTAAGGAGATCATTGGCGGCTACTTTATTGTTAATGCAGCCGATTATAACGAAGCGGTTGCGCTTTGTGCAGATTATCCTGATTATGCAAACGGAGGAGCCGTAATTGTAAGGCAGATCCAGAAAATGGACATGCCGTCTTAATATCGTTCACCTAAAAGCTCTAAGCCCCTCTCCTCCAGGAGAGGGGTTTGGGGCGAGGTTAAAAAATTGCACTGGATAATTCTTCTCAAATAGAACAAACTGTCGAGCATCTCTTTCGCCACGAGTGGGGAAAACTGGTTGCCGTACTCACCAAATTATTTGGTCCTCAAAACCTGCACCTGGCTGAAGATGTAGTGCAGGACACTTTACTTAAAGCTTTTAATACCTGGAAGATTAACGGGCTTCCTCAAAATCCATCAGCCTGGTTATTTACGGTTGCCCGCAATAAAGCCATTGATGTATTGCGGCAACAAAAAAGAAAACTTGAACTTTCAAAAAATATCGGACCGCTGCTGGAATCAGAATATAGCCTGGTGCCTACGGTACAGGATATGATCAATACCAATTCCATTGATGATGACCAGTTGCGGATGATGTTTGTTTGCTGTCATCCTGCACTTTCTACCGAAGCACAGGTTGCACTCATTTTAAAAACGCTCTGTGGTTTCAGCGTAACAGAAATTGCCAAAGCATTTGTTGCCAATTACGACACCATTGAAAAAAGATTATCCAGGGCAAGACAAAGTTTTCGCGATAACAATGTGCAATTTGAATTACCCCCGACAGTTGAACTGGATAGCCGGCTGGAAAATGTTTTACTCGCCATTTATCTTTTGTTCAACGAAGGATATAATTCTACACAACACGAAGACCTGATACGGAAAGACCTGCTGCATGAATCCATGCAATTGTGTGAGCTGATCTTACGCAGCCGTTTTATTGATCCTGACAATACGCATGCCCTCCTGTCGTTGATCTGTTTTACTGCATCCAGGAATGAATCAAGGCTTGATGAACATGGAGATATTTTGATCCTGAAAAAACAGGACAGGACCAAATGGAACAGGGCATTGATAGAAAAAGGCATTTATCACCTCGAAGCTTCTGCTGATGGGAATAAGATCAGCAAATATCAATTTGAGGCGGGTATCGCTTACGAACACGCACGGGCAAATAGTTACGAACAAACCAACTGGCATAATATCCTGCGGTGCTATGATATGTTGTGCAAATTTTATCCCTCCCCGGTGATTGAATTGAACCGGGCGATCGTCATCAGCGAATTGAACGGCCCGGCCGAAGGCATTAAAGCAATTGAAGCCATAACCCAGCTTGCTTCCTTAAAAAAATATTACCTGCTGCCCGCAACGCTTGGTGAACTGCATGTACAACTGCAACACTATGATATTGCTGACCATTATTTTAAGCAGGCCATAGAACTGACCCAATCAGCTGCCGAAAAAAAGTTGCTACAGCAAAAAATCGGTCTCCGCTGATCTGTACATGCTTTAACATTCCACGAGTAAAATAAATGTGCAGGATAATGCTACCTTAGCAACATGATAACTGAACTTGAAAATGTGTTGATCAAAAACAAGCCCGATTTTCACCGGGTAATAGATTTTGATCCTGGAAAAGAAAAATTATTTCAATTTAATTTTACTGAAAGCAATACAACGCTGGGCACTTCTGAAATAGCTGATACCCGGTTATTTGCTGATTACGTGAACCGTACTTTAAAAACCCACAAAGCCAAATATGGTATTGGCGGGTATAAAGAAAACCGGACACTTTACAGAAGAAGCGAACTGTTTGCAGGAGAAGAAGCCAGGTCAATACACCTGGGTATTGATATTTGGGGACCCGCCGGAACACCTGTGTATGCTGCATTGGGCGGAAGGGTACACAGTTTTGCCTTCAACGATAATTTTGGAGATTACGGAGCAACAATTATTTTATTGCACCAGTTGGATGCTGTAGCTTTTTACACGCTGTATGGTCACTTAAGCCTGGCGGACATATCCAAATACCAGGAGGGCTCGTATATTACCAGGGGCCAGGTGGTTGGCCATTTTGGGGAACCTGCTGAAAACGGGAACTGGCCACCACACTTGCATTTTCAGATCATCCACAATGTGTATAATAACAAAGGAGATTATCCCGGCGTTTGCAAATTATCTGAAACTGAAATTTATTTAGCTAATTGCCCGGATCCAGACCTGGTTTTGAATATGATGAAATATGTAGAGGATTAGGATCGGGGCGCTGACCTTTGCAAAGCAAAGGAGTGACCTGAACCTGATCCGGCAACCTTGCTGATGTTAGTTGAAACGGTTGAGACGGCTTCAGCGTTTCGACCCTGTAGTATGAGCCTATTTCAATGGTAATGGGGAAATGCAAGTATTTTATTTTGAAGATATGCTAAAAATCTAAAATTTAACTGAACCGGATTGGTTAAAAGTTGTTGTATTATACCATAAAAGCGCTTAAAACAGTAACTTTACCGCTGCAAAAAGAAAAAATGGATATTAAAGCAGGCGTCTTACTTCATGAGATCAACAATCCCGATGACTTAAAAAAGTTAAGCAGGGAGCAATTACACCAGGTTTGTGATGAACTGCGTCAGTATATCATTGATGTGGTTAGTGTGTATGGCGGGCATTTTGGTGCCAGTTTAGGTGTTGTTGAATTGAGCGTAGCCCTGCATTATGTTTTCAATACGCCATACGATCAATTGGTATGGGACGTAGGCCACCAGGCATATGGACATAAAATCCTCACCGGCCGCAGGGAAAACTTTCCTACTAACAGAAAATATCATGGCCTAAGCGGCTTTCCCAAACGCAGCGAAAGTGAATACGATACTTTTGGCGTGGGCCATTCTTCTACGTCTATATCTGCAGCTTTGGGTATGGCAATGGCATCTCACTACAAAGGAGAAAGCGACAGGCAACACGTTGCTATCATTGGCGATGGAGCCATGACGGCAGGCCTTGCTTTTGAAGCCATGAATCATGCAGGGATAGAAAAAAGCAATGTCCTCATCATCCTTAACGATAACTGCATGAGCATTGATCCCAATGTTGGTGCATTAAAAGAATACTTAACTGATATTACCACTTCACATACTTACAACGAGCTCAGGGATAATGTCTGGAAGGCACTCGGTAAACTTCCTGTCGGTAAATCATTCAGCAGAGGTATGGCAAGCAAGCTGGAAGCCAGTTTAAAAGGTATGGTAAGTAAGAGCAGCAATTTATTTGAAGCCTTGCAACTGCGTTACTTTGGCCCGATAGATGGCCACAACATAACCAAGCTTGTTGATACCTTAAAAGACCTGAAAGATATTCCGGGTCCCAAGATCCTGCACATTAAAACGGTAAAAGGAAAAGGTTATGATCTTGCAGAGCAGGATCAAACCAAGTGGCATGCACCCGGATTGTTTGATAAAGTGACCGGTGAGATACAAAAGAAAAAATTCGATATTCCCCAGCCTCCAAAATACCAGGATGTTTTTGGGCATACCATTATTGAACTGGCTGAAAAGAATAAAAAAATATTCGGCATCACACCTGCCATGCCAAGCGGTTCTTCTTTAAAATTCATGATGGATAAAATGCCTGACCGTGCATTTGATGTGGGCATTTGCGAACAACATGCAGTAACGGTGAGTGCCGGTATGGCAACACAGGGGATGAAAGTGTTCTGCAACATTTACTCTTCTTTTATGCAGCGGGCCTATGATATGGTGATACACGATGTGGCCATTCAAAAACTGCCCGTTATTTTTTGTTTAGACAGGGCAGGACTTGTTGGAGAAGATGGACCAACGCACCATGGCTGTTATGATATTGCTTACATGCGTTGCATACCCAACATGATCGTAAGTGCTCCCATGAATGAAGCCGAATTGCGTAATTTGATGTACACGGCACAATTGGATTCTAATGTCCTGCCTTTTGTTATCCGTTATCCAAGGGGAGAAGGTGTTATGCCTGAATGGAAGACCGAAATGACGGAAATAAAGGTCGGCACCGGAAGAAAATTAAAGGACGGAAAAGATATTGCCATTTTATCTTTCGGCCACCCGGGTAATTTTGCTGCGGCTGCCATAAGAGATGTAAAAGCCGAAGGTATCAACCCGGCTCATTACGATATGCGTTTTGTAAAACCACTTGATGAAGAAATGCTGCACGAGGTTTTCAGCAAATACAATAAAGTGATTACAATTGAAGATGGAACCATTGTTGGCGGATTTGGATCAGCTGTTTTGGAATTCATGAACGAACATGGTTATAAGGCTGATGTAAAGATCATGGGTATTCCCGACAGGTTGGTTGAACATGGTACCCCTAAACAATTGTATGATGAGATCGGTATTGATGCTAATGGCATTGCAAAAACAATAAGGGAAATGAGTTCAGTTAAAGTGGTAGCTGCATCATTTACTAAATAAATAACCGTATCAAATTTTTCCTGCTGCCGGCCTGATCAGGCCGGCAGTATTCTTTACACCCAACTTTGAAAGTAAGTTCTGCGAATGAACGCTGTATCTGCAGAAGGGATGGTTACAATCAATTTTATTCTTCCCGATATTTAGAAGTAAATTTAAGTATGCAATACAGGAGATCATCGCTACTGGCTGTATGTTTATTTTTTAGTGCATTACTGCCTGCGCAACAGTATCCCTTTGTTCACTATACTCCAAAAGATGGACTTGTAGGTAACCAGATCCGGAGCATATACCAGGATAGCAAGGGGCGGTTATACTTTACTTCCCCGAATGGATTGAGTATATACGACGGCGCAAGGTTCATCAATTATACATCACAAAATGGACTTGCTTTCGATATTGTGAACTGTGTAATGGAAATGGGTAATGATTCCATATGGATCGTAACCAACACCAACAGGATCAACTGCCTTGTAAATGGAAAATTAAAAACACTTGATCTAAAAAACGAAAATCTTCCTGTCATTAATAATTTATGCCGGGATGACGATGGCGTTCTTTATGCTGCAACAGATCAGGGTTTATACTATTTTGATAAGAATAGATTTATCAAACTTCCTTTTGTTGATACGAGTGGAAGGGACATAAATTTTTACATCAATACGCTTGCATCAGTTGGCAATTACCTGCTTGTTCAAAGAAATAATGCACTATTGACCGAGCACAAACAATCTTTGTATTTATACAATAAAAAAACAAAGAAAATTACAGCAGAAATAGAAAAGATTTTATCCACCGGCATATCGCCTGACGGGCGTATCTGGGTGAGTAATGAGAAAAACATTATGTCCGTTGACCTCATGGCATTAAAAAAGGGAAAAATTGTTTTAAAAGAACTTCCAGCTAAATTCGAAAAATTAAAAAACCGGGGTCGTTATTTTATAGTTTTTGACAAGCAGGGCAATTGCTGGCTTGGCGATCAAAATCCTGTTTTAATAAAGGCAGCTGTTGATGGCTCTATTACTTCCTTTACAACAGCATCCGGATTGAGTATGCCTTATATCAATTGTATTTTCCAGGATCGGGAAGGAAGTACATGGATAGCAACAAATAATACAGGTCTTGATAAACTTGTAAATAGCAATTTTACATGTATAGAAAAACCATTTGGTTTTGGGGGGCCAATGTATCTTTCTTATAATCAATATAAGGACGAACTCCTGCTCTGTTCTTCACTCAATTCAAAAGCAGTTATCATTAAAAATGACCAGGTAGTCAGGAATCTACAGGTTAAGGATGCAAACAGCATAGAAAAACTATTTGAAACCCCCCATGGATTTTATGGAATTGGGATAAACACTGTCTATAAAATGATCGAGTCTGGAAATACACTTGTCCCCAAAATTATTCTTAATGATTCATCAGACAATGTATACGGTAATTTCTTCGTGGACAGGAATGGAACCCTTTTGATAAGTGGGAACTATAATCTCACTGCCATAGTAAATACCGGCACAGCAATCCCACTCAACAACCACATGATTGAACATGGAGAGATCATTTGCCGGAGAAAACTGAATTTTTATACCGACAATATATCAATGGACAGTAAAGGAAATATATGGATAGCTACCCGAGCGAATGAAATTGTGATGTTTGCAACGCATAGGGATGATCCTGTGAATTATCTCGAGCAAAAATATTTTTTTTCAAAAGGACTCCCGAATATTTCTCCCAGGTCAATCGTAATAGATAAAAAGGATAATATCTGGATAGGCTCGAGGAGTGATGGGATATATTCATTCAAAATAATAAATGGGAATTTAATTCAGCAATTCCACCTTAATACAGGATCAGGGTTGTCGGAAAATTTTATTTTCTATCTCGACTGTGATGTAGATAATAATATCTGGGCCTGTTCCTATTCAGGGCTGGACAAAATCTCAATTAAGGATGGAATGCCGGTTATTGAAAATATAACAAAGGAAAATAATATCTATCAAAGTGTGACCAAAGTGGTTTTTGATAAAAATAATACCACCTGGGGCCTTGTTTCAAATGGGTTGATTAAAATAACTACAGATACTAAGCGACCTGCCACATATTCTCCGGCTTTATTAATAAGCCTCGTGAAGTCAGGAAAAGATACCATTACAGAAAAAGAGAGTTCTTCATTGTCTTACGTACAAAACAATTTAAGTTTCAATTTTGCTGCAACATCTTTCATTGGCGAAAAACAAATTCAATACAGTTATCAATTACTCGGCGGAAGTAATGATCAATGGTCGGAACCTTCCAATAGCGCATCCGTTTCTTTTATTGATCTGCACCCGGGCCACTATGCACTGAATATAAAAGCGATTTTTCCTGCTGATCGTTATCCTGTACAAAGTATCCGCTACAATTTTACCATCTTACCTCCCTGGTGGCAGACCTGGTGGTTCAGAAGTATTGCAGGATTATTTGTTGTGGGCATATTTATTGTTGGTTTTAAAACGTACTATCGCAGAAAATTAGAAAAACAAAGGGCTGCGTTGGAAAAGCAGCAGGCTATCGAAAAAGAAAGGACCAGGATCGCAACAGATATGCATGATGATCTGGGCGCTGGACTATCAAGGATAAAATTTTTAAGTCAATCAATACTTAATAAAAAAATGAATGATGAAGTTATGACAACAGAGCTTGAGAAGATAACATCGTTCTCAGATGAGATGTCTGAGAAAATGGGAGAGATCATTTGGGCATTGAATGAAAAAAATGATACGCTAGCCGACCTGGTTGCTTATACAAGATCTTATGCGGTCGAATATCTTGCGAATCACAATATAGAATGCGAAGCAGACACTCCTTTACATCTGCCCGGCACTTTTATAACAGGAGAAATACGCCGCAATATTTTTTTATCTGTGAAAGAATGCCTGCACAATATTGTAAAACATGCTCAGGCAACAAGGGTATTCTTTTCCGTACAATTGAATGAAAAAGTACAGATCATTATTCACGACAATGGAAGAGGAATTGACTGGAACGATCAAAGGGCTTTTAGTAATGGAATACAAAATATTGAGAAACGAATGAAGGATATCCGGGGGACAGTAAGTTTTTCAAATAACAACGGGGTAGAGGTATCTATGACCATACCATTGAATTTATAACGTTCGTCCTATTGGTAAATGAAACAAACAGGTCTAATTTTAATCGCTCATGGCTATAAAAGTTTCAATAGTTGAAGATCTTGCTGAGATCAGGGAAGGCCTTGCTGAACTAATATCATCGGACAGGGAGCTTTCTATGATAGAAAGTTTTGAAGATGCAGAATCTGCGGTTCAAAAACTTCCCCTGCTCCAGGCCGATATTGTGATCATGGATATAAATCTGCCGGGCATGAGTGGTATAGAATGTATTAAAAGCATAAAAGATAAATGTCCTGCCACTCAATTTATGATGTTCACTGTTTATGAAAATGATGAAAAGGTTTTACAGGCATTGCAGGCAGGAGCAACCGGTTATTTGTTGAAACGTACAGCGCCACAACGCATACTTGAAAGTATCAAAGAACTGAACCAGGGTGGCTCACCCATGAGCAGCAATATTGCCCGAAAGGTTTTAAATATTTTCGTCCAAAAAAAGAGTATAACGAAAAAAGAAATACTTTCTGACAGGGAGAACGAAGTGCTGGAGTTATTGGCAGATGGATTATTATACAAAGAGATCGCCGATCGTCTTTTCATCAGTCACGGCACAGTACGACAGCATATTCATAATATCTATGAGAAGCTTCATGTACATAACCGTACAGAAGCGGTGAACAGGTATTTCGACAGGGGATAGATCCCACCCTGTATTCCCCACCCCATATCTGGCATCTCATATAACATTCGTTATAGCAAATACTGATTTTTTCCCTATTGACCTGCCATGAGCAGTTATATACCTTGAATTTTGAAAATTCACTTTTTTGCCATTATTCTCATTTTCAAAAAAATAAGGTATATGAAAAAAATAATTCTGCTGACCGTACTGCTTATTTCAATTTTTTTTACGCAAGCACAGATACTAAAACAAATAACAGACCGGGCCAAAAACAGGGCAGCGTCAAACGTTAATAATAAAGTGAATAGCACCGTAGATAAAACGGTGGATGATGCAATGGATCCTAATAAGATCAAGAATAAAATTCCAGTAGATACAGCAAAAAAGAAAGAAGCATCAACGGGTGCAGTTAAAAGCGAAACCGGTACTGTTAGTTTTAAAACGTATAGCAAATATGATTTTGTACCTGGAGAAAAAATCATCGGCTTTGAAGATTTTTCAACAGGCAATATTGGTGACTTTCCGGCGGGATGGAATACGAATGCCGCTGCAGAAATTGTAACTGTTGAAGGAAAGACTGATCGCTGGCTTTGGCTTACAAAACCCGGAATATTTATTCCCGAATTTGCACAGGAATATCCCGAAGATTTCACTTTTGAATTTGATCTGATGCATGGTGTGCCGATCAACGGACCTTACTTTACTGTTTGTTTTGCTCAACTGGATAATCCTTCACAGCCATCAGTTTGGCCATATGTAACCAATCAATTCAATTTTGAACTCGACAATGCCAACACCGGTTCTGATAATGGCCTCAGCCGGTATAGTATGAGAAAGAATTCCGTCAGTGAAAATGGGAATGGCAATGATCTATATATACTCAACGATAAAAACAATCCGGTGCATGTTGCTGTCTGGAGGCAAAAAGAAAGAATAAGAATTTACGTAAACCAGGAGAAGATTTGGGACATTCCAAAAGCTACCGTTAAAGAAGCGAAATTCAATGCAATCATTTTTTCGGTAACCTACGCTGAAGAAGTTGTAAAACAATATATCGGCAACCTCCGGTTAGCCGTGGGCGCCCCGGATACACGTAAAAAATTTCTGGAGCAAAGCAAATGGGTTACTCACGGAATTTTATTTGATGTGAACAGTGATAAAATAAAACCCGAGTCTTATGGTACATTGAAAGAAATGGCAACTGTGCTGAAAGAAAACCCTGATCTGAAAGTAAAAATAATCGGACATACCGATGCAGACGGCAAGGATGCAGATAATCTTGATCTCTCCAAAAAAAGAGCTGCTGCTGTGAAAGTTGCTTTGGGAAAAGAATTTGGCATTGATGAAAGCCGTATGCAAACTGACGGGAAAGGAGAAAGCGAACCAATCGATAAGAATGATACGCCGGCAGGAAAAGCAAATAATAGAAGAGTAGAGTTTATCAAAATTTAATATCAAAAAGTTCAACAATGAGAGTGATTATTTTCCTGTTAATGATCATCATGATCATTGCAAAACCTGCATTCACACAAGCCCCTTCTAAGACAGAGATACAAGCGAAAATGTCGCAAGCCTTCAATAGTGTAAACGATAAAGTTATTGAGCTTGAAAAACGACTTGCAGAAGCTAAGAAAAATAAAGAAGATCCTGATACAATCAAGAGCCTGGAAGATGAGATAATCCTAATGAAAAAACAATTGACGATGATGAAAGGCGTGAACAGTGGCATTTCAAATATGTCTGAGAAGACTATTAAACAAGCTACAGAAAACGAAAACCTTGTTGTTCCCAAAAAAGATCTGGCACGAATAAATTCTCTTTCTAAAAAAATTCTGACTGAAGCTGAACTGACTTTATTCATAAAAAATGTTCAAGCTGGGGTCGAAAAACTTATTCCTGCTGTGGAGAGAACCGAAGCATTAAATATTTACAATGAAACAAAAGCTAAATATAAAACCACAGCTATTGTTGCGAATGCAGCAAGTAGTTGTTGGATGCTAGGACACTGGGAAAAAGCTTTATTCATTATGGGAAAATCTTGTACAGATGATATCACTGATGCGGACAATTTGAATAATTATGCAGCTTTTTTAATTATGACGGGAGGGGAGCAAGCTGCCCTCCCAATTATTGAATATCTTAATTCTAAGTACCCCGACAACAGTACGATCTTAAACAATATGGGACAGGCATGGTTTGGTTTGGGCGATATGGATAATGCCAGGAAATATTTAAAGATGGCAACGGATCTTTATTCAAATCATTCAATGGCCAATTCAACATTGAGCGATATTTCGGCTGCCAACAATGATGCTGCAACGGCCATTTCAGAATTAAAGGCATCATTGAAAGAAACATATGACCCGGAAAAGGAGCAACGGTTAAGAAAGTTGGGATATGAGATCAAGTTTGAAGATATGCCCCGGCTGAACTACCCAATGAAGGACGACCCTTTTGGGTTAATACCATTAATAAAATCATGGAATCCTGAGAAAATACAATCCAGTATAGATGATGGACAGTCTGCTGTTGCGCTGCAAGCCTATGTAAAAGGTGTTCAAACTTTTGGCAAAGAACTCGAGGATGAAAGCACTGAACTGGATAAGAAATTAAAGCAGAGAGGTAATAAGCTGGCTGTCGACAGTTCTTACCGCCGGCAGTTCCTTGATCCATACAATTGCCCCGCTTATCTTCTTGCGAGCAGATCGTTTCAACTTTATTGTTTTGAAAAATCTGGTGTCTGTTTTAAGAAATTTAAACAGATGTCTCCATTTATGACAGGATTGTTCATGCCTCTGCAAAATCCTTTGGATATGGATATGTGGTCTGTCACAGAAATAGTTAAGTGGTGTGATGAAATGTGGTTTGAAGAAGTTTTAAAACCAATTTCAAAACTTACTGAGGCAATGTCTAAAATAACACCGACAACTGAGAATTGCACTGACTATGATAAAAAAATCGACATCTATTTGGCAAAAAGAAAAGAAATATATGCCAAGGGTGTACAGACCATACAAGGTGAGTTTATCGGTAATTCTAACAAACTAACCGAATACATCAAAATGAAACTATATGGTAGCCTTGACGATCCGCCCATATTTATGAATGATTATAGTTCGGCCTTAATCTCTGATATAGAGGCCCGAATTGATAGGCGGCAAAAGAGGAATAAAGATTATGAGTTGGTTTTGTCACTAATAGCAAAATCTCAAGAATTTCAGAACCAATTTACAAGTGCGTGCCAAAAACAACTGAGTACTCCTGAAGCTCCAGACGATATCTTGGCCCCTTTAAAGGTTAAGGAGGTTGAGTGTGAATACATCAAACGGGTTACAGTGTCCGATGATTATGTGTTCGAGCTGCAATGCAACACAATCAAAGAAAAAATAAACCCGAAACTCAAGAAGAAAAACCCTGATGTTAATAGGGGGTCTACAAATACTTCAAAACGGAAGAATTCAAGTAGGGGTCCTGTTCAAAGCCATAAAGGGCCAAACATATCTCTTGAGGAAATAGATGTAATTGATGAAACAAGAATCAAAGGGCCACTCACATCAGAAAACCAGGACATTTCACAATTCAGCCTTGAATACAATAAATGGGGCAACTTTGTAGGGTTTAATTTTCAACTCAGCGAAGATGGATCGACGCTTAAAGATCCGGATTCAATTGAGTCTGGTGTTGATAGCAGATGGAGTTGGAATGCAATTGCTTCACCCAAAAAAGGGTATATGTATAAACTGCTAATGAAATAAATATGAAAAAACAACTCATCATACTTTTTCTTTTTTCCATTCACACATCAGCCCAGAATCCCCATTTCCCCAAAGTAAAAATTTCTGTTGCATGCTCAAATGAATTCATCAATAACTATAAAGGCAAGTGGCTTATCCCTAATCCAAAATTGTCGCCGATCAGTGTAAATGATTTTCATAACGAGGTAATGAAACGACTGAATGCAATAAATGATCTTGTCAGGCAAATTTATCCGGAACCTACAGGCGCCGATGCAGGATGGTCCGGGGAATTCGCCAAAACATCTTTTGCAGATGAGGTGAAATATGTTCCGGTAAAAGATCGGGATCCGGAAGAAACAAAAACAAAGATCAACCCGGTCTATCGGTACAATTACAGTTGCATTTTATTCCCATGGATTTGCACGGGTAACTCAAATGAGATCATGAATATGTATCCCGAAGGGAGTAGCGGCAGTATCGTTATCCGTTCGAACAGCCTGGATATCCTAAATGAGAATTATGCGGACGCAAACGAATGGACAATAGATGGGAGGCCGATCAAAAGAAAATTGTTTGCAGCAGGTCAGTGGAAAGGTTATGATATGATGTCTGTTGTCGGAGGAATTTATGCAAATGCTGCTGCTTCACATTTTGTTTTGATCAGCCGTGATGGAGCATTACCATACATACCAGTTACAAAAAAACAATACCTGGATCGGGCCATCCAATATATCACAAGGTATTTTGACGACCTTAATAAGTCTATCTCTCAGAATAATGAGGCAATGCCTGCACAATTTCGTTCTCCAAAAGAAGAGATAGGTAAGCAACAGGCTCAAAATACAAAAGCCAAAAACGATGCATTAAAAAAACTGCGGGATGCACTGGATAAAACTATTAAAGACGGTTTGCTGGACGCACCAGCTATTGTTCGTATTGATCCACTGCTCATGAATGAAGGACCGGTTTTCCAATCAGAAGCGGAAGGGGGTTGCCTGCTCGCAACAGAGAATCCAAATTATTTCCGTAAGGAATTGCCCAAATATGTCTCCCAATTTTTTGTTATTGAATTAATGTCAGGAGATACACAGCATTCCAATATGAATTTCAAAAACATCATTGAAGAAAAATTTCCGGTTGAAAAATTAAAAGCGATGATAGATAAATAAATTTTCGATTGGCAAAGGTGAAGCTGAACCGATCGATAAAAATGATGCGCCTGCAGGGAAAGCAAATAACAGGAGCGTAGAGTTTATAAAAGATAAATCATAGAATCAACTGACTAAACTTCCAGCGATGAAAAAAATTTTATGTTTCATTTTGATTATTGCTTCACCATTTCTTTTGGCCAATGAGTATCAAAAATTTGATCGAACAAAGCACAATTTTGAAGATGGCGGCAGGTGGACCGGTTCTTTGAGTTTGGATGAAACCGTGATCCATGCAAACGGCGTTGTGAACGGGAAATCTGAAAAACATGTCCGTGTGGCTTTCTTGGATGCCTTACCAGCTTCGAATGGAAATTATGATTCTGCAGATAATAAAGGCACTGGTACTTATAGTATCCAGGGTGAGTCTACAATGATAGGAGGACAGAAATGTTCTATGGACTGCCAGGGTGGAGGTCTGGCAATCCTGAATGCAGTAAATATTAATGAAGAAGCCAATACTTACGATATTGATGCCATTGGCCCCGATTGTAATGGTACAAAAACCTGTACCGGCGAGGGAACTAAGCCTTACGGGCCTGATGGGGATGATGAGATCACTGTTTCCGATCAACATTTATTAGACAAGGATGTGCTGTCAGGAACCGTATCAACAAGCGCTGAATTACCGAACGGACTCGGGACAATTACAAAAACGATCACCTGGCATCTTGTAAGATCAAAAGCTACAGATGTGGAACTAATTGTGACTCCTGCAGACTATGATACATGGCTGCCCGAACCCGGCAAAAATGAATTGAACAAAGGGTCGGTGATGACGATCAATCTTAAACTGCAAGGAAAGAATGGTAAGCCATTTCAAGAAAAAGCAGAATCATTTGAATTACGCCTTTCTAATACTTCGAAAGATACTGGGATCACAATAAATTATCCAATATCCCCGGATGCTAAACAGTTACCTGATCTTCGTTTTTTAATGCACCCTGGAATTGAAAGTATAGAAGAAGATCAATTCATTTCTGTAGGCAGCAGTGATGGGTTAACGGGCAAAGCACTCATAGCTTCCTATGACGGAGGAGGATGGACAACTTTAACTGTTGAAGCGATACTGAAAGACAAACGCCATATAAGGGGGAGTTTGCTGGTATCGAATGGAGAAACAGATATACGTATTCCTAAAAGAGATCCAAATTCAAAAATTGCTAAAGCCTGGTTAAAAGCAAATGGAAACCCTGGTGATATGGATGACAGGGAAGCCACAACAGGAAATATAAATGATGGGGATGGATTGACTGCCTATGAAGAATACCGGGGGGTCATCGCTATAACAAAAGTTCAGGGGAGCTTCAAAGAAAAATTTCGACGACTTGATCCGAAGAAAAAAGAATTGGGGGTACTTGTAAAAAGAAAACAATTTCCCCTGTTTTCCGAAGGCATTGATTGGTTAGAAAATGCAACCGGCTTAGAAGTTATTCGTTTTGATGAAACTGAAA
>JBDSXS010000133.1:0-9199 GCA_039926045.1 Ferruginibacter sp. | reverse complement strand
TGTTTCTCAAGAACAGTTACATCCCATCCGGCCTTTGCCATAAAAGAAGCAGCCGATAACCCTGCAAAACCGCTTCCTATAATTACTGCTTTTTTCAATCTGCGAAAATAAGGTATTGAATTTAATAGAAAACAGTGCCATTGGGTATTATTGTTAAAATGTTAATACCTGCTAAGCTGTTGTTTCAATAATTTCCGGGCAAAATGTATCCTGCTTTTTATGGTGCCCAGTGGCTCGGCCAGGATGTCTGCAATTTCATGGTATTTATAGCCTTCAAAATATAATTCAAAGGGATTCTTAAATATCTCCGGTAGTTGGTACACGGCTTCTTTGATCTCTTTTATAGAAAGGTTTGATTCTGCTGCATTTGCTGTTGTAACCTGGTTATAATCCAGCAGGAAATCGTTGGGGGTATTATCAAAAATGGTATTTTGTTTGGCAGTGCGCCTGTAATTATTGATGAAAATATTACGCATGATGGTGTACATCCACGCCTTGATATTTGTACCGGCATTATATTTTTCCTTGTTAGCCAATGCCCGGTAAAGGGTTTCCTGTATAAGGTCCTTTGCGGATTCAACATCCCTGGTCAAAGTCATGGCAAATGGCCTTAAGTAATCTGTATTTTTTATCAATATTTGATCAAATTCTATAGCTGACATATCCT
This sequence comes from Ferruginibacter sp., assembly GCA_039926045.1. GTDB lineage: Bacteria > Bacteroidota > Bacteroidia > Chitinophagales > Chitinophagaceae > Ferruginibacter. Next base: position 8,532 of record JBDSXS010000133.1, on the reverse strand, counting down.
TCGTTTAAGTATTATACGTTAAAATTAAACAATTGGTTTCAGATAAAGTCGATTTTTGTTTAATTTTTCGTGTTAAATATTAAACAGACTATGGCCCAATTATTTAGAAAGTGAATTATTTAACATATAAGGAAGTCAGGGATCATAATCCCGAAACAAAGCCCATTATTTCGGCAAACGATCTTTTAAAATACACAGGTGGGACTATTTTCTTTGAATAAGTATGTGTTAACTGCCCGGAAATGATCACGGGTGTTCCAGTAAACTTTTTGCTGATGGCGGAGATGAATTTATCGAAGTTGAATTTACTGCTGCAGGAAGTTAAATGGGTATAGAGATAATCAGGATTCTTTAATTTGGTAACATACTCTATATCTGCAATTGATATACTGCAGCCGAGATAAATGCAGCAAACGCCTTTGCTTTTTAAAAGATAATTCATGAACAAAAGGCTTAACTCGTGATACTCTCCTTCGGGTAAAAAAAGCAAAACTGATTTATTGATCTTTACGGGGCTTTCAACAGTTTGAATACCCATTATTAATTTCTGGCGGATGATATTTGATACCAGATGTTCCTGTGCCGGGTTTATATGATTGGTGAGCCATAGTATCCCTATTTTTTCCAGGAAAGGAAATATGATCTGCGAGATTGTTTTTTCAATACCTCTTGCGTTAATGAAATCGTCCAGCACCCGCTCAAAACTTTCCATATCAAGATCAACCATGTTTTGGATCAATGTATTTACGATCCTGTCCTGCTGGGCCTCCTGCTGATTTAAAGAAAGGATCTTTATTTTGATCTCCTCTTCACTCATTTTATCAATATGGGAAATTTTGAAACCAAACTTATTGAGCAAAGCAACATTGAGTAATATCTTTAATTCTTCGTTGCTGTAGAAACGGATATTTGTGCCGGTGCGGCTGGGCTTTAAAAAAGAATAGCGCTGCTCCCATATGCGTATGGTGTGGGCTTTTATACCCGACAGGTTCTCAAGGTCCTTAATGGTGAACGAATGCATGTACTAAACTTTTATAAACTTAAAACAACAATAAGCCCAGGTTGTTTAAACTCAAACCAGAAATGTTTAACAAAGTTAGTGTATTGGGTTAAAATGAGCGGGTGGGTAGGTCTTTGAAGATCTTATGGGTGAGCTGGTTTTTAGGCGCCAGTATAGACCAGGCTGTAAGAAAAATGATCATAAGATCGGTATACAGGGATGCGTTCTTTTGATACCATAATTCCAGTGCACCTTTATAGGGGTAGATAGTTGCATACATAGCTTTAGGGTCTGGGGCATCAGAAACGATCTTTTCTTCATCCCTGAAAATGAGTGAGCCGATACCTGTCATGCCGGGTTTACAATTATAAATAACCTCCTGCACATGCTGGGGGTATAATTTAAAACTTACATCCATTAACGGCCTCGGGCCCACAATACTCATATCTCCTTTAAAAACATTGATGATCTGGGGCAACTCATTGATCTTGGTCATGCGCAGGATCTTCCCAAATTTTGTAACCCTTGGGTCGTTACGTAGTGTTATTTCCCCGGTACCCATATTCGGACTGTTCTTTGCCATGGTCGCAAATTTCCAGATATTGAAAAGCCGGTTTCTATACCCGATCCTTTTTTGAAAATAAAACACTTCATGCTCACCGGTAAGCAGCAAGATGATAATAGAAGGTATGAGTAAAGGAGATAGCAGGATCAATGCAATGGTTGCAATGAGGATATCAATGATTCGCTTGGTTAGTTTGTACATAATATTTGATACTAGATACTGGATACTGGATACTGGATTGGACCGCCAGTATCTAGTATCCAGTATCTTTCCTAAAAAACTTCTTTTATCTTTTCGCAAACAGCTTTCAAATCTTCATCTGTAATATTTGTTGAGCATGGAATACTTAAGCAACGCTGGTAAACAAAATTTGAACGGTCGCTTTCATTATAAAAAATATTGCTGGTGAACATCCTAAGCTGGTTCATCGGCACCCAGAAAGGGCGGCTCTGCATTTTGTTATCATTCAGAATTTTCAGCACTTCTTTTTGTTTTTCCGTCATGATGGTAGGTAACCAGCAATTGGGATTTACATCTTCACTTACTTCCTGGAATTTAATATCTCCAACACCCTGTAATTCTTTTTTGTAGAACGCCATTATTTCCTGTTTGCGTTTTATAAAGCCGGGTAATTGTTCCATTTGTGCTACACCCATGGCGGCAGCAACATTTACTAGCCGGTAGTTATAGCCGATCTCATCATGAACATATTCAAAGGGGTCGCTTTTGGCCTGCGTGGTTAAATGCTTGGCCTTCTTTGCCAATGCTTCATCATTGGTAACGATCATACCACCTCCACCTGTTGTAATTATTTTATTGCCGTTGTAACTAAAAGTACCCATCAAACCAAAACTACCCGAATGTTTTCCTTTGTAATAAGAACCCAGTGCTTCTGTGCTGTCTTCTATTACGGTTAGGTTATGTTGTTTGGCTAATGCCATCAGCCTGTCCATATCACAGATATTACCCAACACATGTACGGGCATTAAAACCGGAATTCTTCGTCCGTCTTTTTTATAATGACAAACACCGTTTCGTTGCTCTGTTTCTTCAGTTAAAAACTTTTCCAACAGGTCAAGGTCCATTTGCCAGGTACCTGGGTCTGTATCAATTAAGATCGGATCGGCCCCGGTATACTTGATAGAATTACAGGTGGCTATAAAAGTTATGTTTGGTGTGATCACATAATCATCGGCATTAACGCCCATCATCACTAAACAGATATGTAATGCAGTTGTACCGCTGCTGGTGGCCACTGCAAATTTGGTACCTGCAAATTCGGCACTCATTTTTTCAAACTGGTCTACATAAGCACCAACACTGCTTACCCAACCGGTGTCTAAACAGTCTTTAACGTATTTCCATTCGTTGCCGGCCATATTGGGACCACTGAGTAAAAGCATAGTCTTGATTTTTTTTAGTAAACGGATTAGGCATCCCGTTTAGTATTCATTTAGAGGTGTCACCTTTTTAAAAGGTGACACCTCTGTGCGGAATCAAATGTTCCTGAATTTCTCTACAAACGAATCGGTAACGATCCCTGTTTTTAACAAGGTATAAATTTCCTTCACCCCATCAGGTACTGTTTTGGTGATGGTAAAGCCCAGCTCACTTTTTATTTTATCAAAATTTACGCGGTAATCACGTGGGTCTTCGCTGCTGTCGACATAAATAACATTTACATTAGGCACAACCTTGCAAACTTCTTTAATCACCATTCCTTTATTATAATTCTCTTCGGTGCTTCCTACATTAAAAACATTGGCCCTTACTTTTTCTTCGGGACTTTCCAGTACAAGTATTACGGCTCTTGCAAGGTCATCAACATGGCAATAGGGACGCCAGAACTGCTGTCCCCATATTTCCTGCTCACCATGTACTGCCGCATTGCGGGTAAATTCATTCACCGTCAGGTCAAAACGTATCCTTGGAGAAAAACCATACACGGTGCTGAACCGTAAAGCAGTACTGCACATAGGACTGTCTTTTTTTTCTTCCAGCAAATATTTTTCAAACTTTACTTTAAGCTCTGCATATAATGATACGGGGTTAAGTTCAGATGTTTCTACCACGAAAGAATCGGGATCGGCCATTTTTCCATAATTGCTGCAGGTACTGGAAAAAACAAATCTTTTTACACCGGCGGCTTCGGCCTTATTAAATAATTGAACAGCCCCATCCCAATTGGTTTGGTTGGCTTCCTCACTGAATTTTTTACAGGCGGGGTCTCCCACAATAGCTGCCAGGTGAGCAACGGCATCAATACCAATTAAAGCTTTATCAACGTCATCAGCATTGCGGATATCTCCTTTCTGAAATTCGAAATTGGGATTCAGCATCACATCATATAATGCATCGCCGCTAAATTTTAAAGAGTCGATAACTCTTACCTGGTAGCCTTTATTTAATAACTGGCGAACCAGAACGGAACCTATATACCCGGCTCCCCCTGTAACTAATACTTTCATAGATTTTTTTTTGCGTTGCAAAGATAAGGGATGGATGCTGGATACTGGATGCTGGATACTGGATGCTGATACTGGATGCTGGATACTGGATACTGGATGCTGGATATGAATGTTGAAAAATAAGCAGACTTTTACATCTAGTATCAAGGATACTAGTATCTAGTATCTGTCTTACTTCGCCGGCACACCAATTACCGTAACATTATCCGGCACATCTTTAACTACCACAGCACCCGCACCGATCATAGCATTTTTGCCTACTGTTATTCCCTGTTTGATAACAGCATTGGCCCCTACAAATGTGTTTTCACCGATCTTTACATTACCACACAATACAGCACCGGGCCCGATATGGGCAAAATCACCAACAATACATTCATGTTCTATAATGCAGCCGGTATTGCAGATGGCCCCTTTTCCAATAACGGCCAACGGGTTGATGATCACTCCTGCCGCGATCATAACCCCATGTACTGCAACGGTTACCGAAGCATCTACCAGGGAAAAAGGATGAATAGCATTTACAGGAGTGAGTTCTTTTTGGAACAGCTGGTCATAAATTTTATGACGGATATTATTATCGCCAATGGCAATAAAAAAATGATCTTCTTTTAAAGCCTTCAATGCAGCCGCTGAAGTTTCTGTTCCAAAATAAGTAAGGCTAAAGGGATTGAGATCTTTTTCGGTCATATCACAATAGCCAATAATTTTTTTACCGGCAGCATGTAAAATACCATAGATCACAAATGCATGACCGCTATATCCTATTAGAATCATTTTCGTTTTATTAATCATCTAATGTACCAAGGTTTTATAAGCCTCCAGCATATTTTGCCAGATATTTTCCCTGCGGTAATTTTCGTTGATGTACTGTTTTAATTGTTTTGCCATATCCTGCATCTGCTGCGGATGTGCCAGTGCATACAACAAAAGCTTAAGCATTTGCTCTTCATTACCACTTTCGAAGATCAAGCCCGTTTCATTGTTTGTTACAATATCAATATTACCGGTGATATGGCTGCAGATGACCGGCAAACCCATGGCCGCCGCCTGTAAAAGCACATTGGGAAAACCTTCCCGGTGCGATGGAAAAACAAAAAGGTCTGCAATATGCATATAATACTCTACCTGGTTGGTCCAGTTAACATGAATGATAGAAGGATCGCTGTCAATTTCATTTAAAGTATCTGCAGGCAATGGGTCTAAAGCCTTTTCATATTCGCCAACCAGTACAAGTATCAGCTGATCGTTGCTTTTTTGAAGTTGTTTAAAAACATGGATCAGTTCTACAATACCTTTATCTTTTACGAGCCTGCCAATGCAAAGCAGGTATTTATTTTCCTGGCGGAAATTGATCTGCTGTTTGATCAGGGTAATGATATTTTCATCGAGTGCAACTGTATTAAACCGTTCAAGATTTATCCCATTTGTTGAGCCGCTGCCAATGATATGAAGCTTTTGGATTTTGCAGAGCTTTTTTTCAGTGATGAAGCGCATTAAGGAATCACTGTTTGGCCAAACCTGTGTAGCTGCTGAATAGGTGAGCTTTTCAATAAATTTTAAAAGCCGGTATTTAGATCCTTTCTCCACCATTAAAGGCAAACCGGCAACGGTATGTATTCTTGCTTTTACACCACAGTATTTTGCAGCCAGCATACCCAGCAAGCCCGCCTTGGGTGTATGCGTATGTACAATATCCGGCTTTTCTTTCCTGAATATCCTGATCAGCTTAAACAAACATCTCAGATCCTGGAATGGAGTTATTTTCCTGGTCATGGGAACTATCAGGTGTCGGCATTGTTCGTTTTCAATTACTTCAGGAAGCTCTTTTCCATCGGCACTGATCATCAACACATCAAAACCATTGGCAGCCATAAAACGCATTTGTCCCGGCAACAGGTAGCGCAATGCCATGGGTACAGTTGTTATGCGGATCAGTTTTTTATTGTTGGAATTTTGAAGCAATAGAATTTATTAAAGGTTGATGTGGTTATTCGGTTGTGTTTCATTTTATAAGTTGTCAGTCCCGATACCAATGGGGATTGTCGAAGCCGGTATTTTCTAACGAGCCCACCTTCGACAAGCTCAGGTTGACAATCTACTGATATAAAAAATCGTACAAACTAAAATGCTACTGGTTATACATTTGTATCTTAACTCAAAAATAACTTCATATTATTGAAAGACAAGTTAGAATTTTAAGATAAATTTGAATTTAATAAATAATTGCTGATTAAAATTATTTGCCATTAAGCCAAACTCCATCCCATATAAAATCAAAGCATATTAATGGGTTTTATTGAATTCATATTATACCCGGTTTACATTGCCTTATTTTATTTTTTATTCAGCGCACGGAGAAAAAATTATAATGACCCTATTCTTGAATACTATCACAAACAGGGGTTCTGGATCAAGGCGCTTGCTGTACTCCCATTTACTTTATTTAACACCATTCTGTCACCAGGCGATTCGTTTGGTTTATTTTATACTGAAGGCACGAATATCTATTACATGATCCTTCACGATTTCTCTCATGTTAAATGGCTTTATTTATCGGGACCTGAATTTGATCAGTCACTTTTAAGAAACCCACTTAACCAGGGCTATTTCAGGGCAGAAAATAATTATATGGTCACCCGCATTGTTGCCATGGTCTCCTTCTTTAGTTTCGGGAAATACCTTATTACAAACCTGTTCTTTTCAATGATAGCTTTTACGGGTATCTGGCGCTTATATCGTTTTTTTTACGAACAGTACCCGCATTTACATAAAAAACTTGCCATTGCCATTTTGTACCTGCCAACTGTTGTTTTCTGGAGTTCGGGTATCTTAAAAGACTCACTCTGTATTGCTGCCATTGGCTGGATCACGTATTCTTTATATGAAGCCTTTTATAAAAAGAAAGACCTGGTTAAAAACGTCATCATACTTTTTGTATTTGGTTATTTACTCGCCGTATTAAAAATTTATATCCTCATTTCTTATGTGCCGTTCTTTATTCTTTACCTGATCCTTAAAAATGTTGACATGGTAAAGAGCCGGTTATTGAAATGGGTATTGGGGCCGGCATTACTTATTGGAAGTGTAATCGCCGGGCAACAGGTAATGGTAAAATTCCAGGATGAGCTGGGGTCATTTGCTGCTGAAGGTATTACTGAACAGATAGGTAAGCAACGCAGCCATTTCAGGGATGAAACAAAAGCAGGCGGGGGAGAATCCAGCTTTTCACTGGGTGTAGAGTTTGACGGATCTATAACCAGTTTAATAAAAATGGCGCCGGCTGCAGTGATCGCTACTTTTTACCGCCCGTTTATCTGGGAGTCGAGAAAAATATCAACCCTGCTTTCATCGCTTGAAAGTATGATGATCATGTTCTTCACATTATATGTTTTTTTTAAAGCCGGTCCTATCCGATTCTTCCAGGCTATACGAAAGGATCCCGTGATCTTATACTGTATTTTATTTGCATTACTGTTCGGCCTGTTTGTTGGAGCCACTACACCCAATTTTGGCTCACTGGTGCGTTACAAAATTCCCTGCATGCCTTTTTACGTTATCGCTTTGTTTCTTATACAGGACTGGGCAAGCAAAAATAAAAAGAGTCCCGCCATAAGCGAGACTACGTGATTTCAGAGGGAGTATACATTTAACCATTAAGCAGCAGCTCTTCCGGTACGTTGTGCCGAAAAAGGGGTCAATATTGCCAACCAGGTATTTTTTAAATAATTGTTTATTGAAACTGTTAAAGAGAAAGTTTCCTTTGTCTTTAGCCTTGATAAGATCGTCGGTGGCGTAGCTTCAAAATTTTTAGTGAATGCATCGGCAACCGGCCACATGATGAAACTCAGTTTTTTCAGTTTATCGGTTCTTTGAAACAGCATCACAATACCTGCAAAAGCAACTAAAAAACAACAGTAGTGAAGCAAAGCAATGATTTTGCTGTTGAATTTTGCCTGGTGAATATGAAAGCGGTTCCGTATATAGAAATACATTTTCCAGCCGGATGCATAATCCCAATCTTTTTTAATTGAAAATGCAGTTGAAGGATGATAATGGATACTGTTGGCAACCGTACAAACCGGTATCTCATTGCGCCTTACAATACGATAATAATATTCAGTCTCGTCGCCCCATAAAAAATATTTAGGTTTTGGAACGCCAACCCTTTCTACAATTTTCCTGTGCAACATAGTGCCGTTAAAAGGATGGCCGATGCCTTCTATTATTTTACAATCTACTTCATCCAACGTTTTATAATGTTTGGTTTTCCAGACAAATGATTTTTTATCAGCTTTATCAATAACCGCACAATTTAACAAACGCAAACATCCGTCGTCAGCCGCTAATAAATGTTCCAGGGCGTCTTCTTTTGGGTAACCGTCATCGTCCATACACCATATCCAGGCATAATCATTTTGATAAGCCCATTGTATACCGGTACTAAACCCCCCGCTTGAACCCAGGTTTTCCTGGTTAATAAAATGGATGTCTTTCTG
>JBDSXS010000132.1:0-5598 GCA_039926045.1 Ferruginibacter sp. | reverse complement strand
TCCTGCTATCATTTTCATATTAACGTCCGATTTGCATCGGGCATAAAAAAGCCCGGTCATTTTTTTATTTTGACCGGGCTGTTCGTTGAGGTGTAATATACCTTATCGTTCAAACCACGGTCTTATTTTATCACTATTATTCATTTTGCCAATCGCTGTAAACCCTGCACACAGCGGCACATACCAATAGCGTATGGGTAATGATGCGTGTTCATTCCGCATGGTAAATTGTTTATGTTGTATCTGTTGCATTTATTTAATTTTTACTTTTGAAATTTACTTTTCTTAGATGCCCGTTTAAATATATTACATAAAAAAAGCCCCGATTTTGTCGGGGCCGTATTTGAATCAGTTTGTTTTGGTAAACTTTATGATGCAGCATAACATGCCCCGCAATTGCCATAATCCGGCTTCGGACTAAAACAATTCCCCGCTTCAATATGTAGTTGTATGCGTAACATGTTTGTTGTTTAAATTTTGTTTTGCGTTGCAAAGATGAATTTATTTTTTTGATACTGCCAAATAATTATGAAGAAATTTTAAAAATATTTTTTTTTTGTATTTTTTACCCGGCTGAAAGTGCAGTAAAATCAATGGTTACAGGGAATTAAAAATTTCCACTTTATTTTCAAGGACATGATATTTTAGGCAATAGTTATTTATTCATTACCTGCATGGACTCCAGCGGATAGATATTGGTAGTAAGTGTACAGTTAAAAGAACCGATATACCTGAACAGTTCATGCAATGGTATGCCGGGCACTTTGAATTTTTTTACAGGTATCTTATCGGGATCAAGACTACTATCTTCCTGTCTCACTTTATCAGCAGCGTATAAAGTAACGGCTATTTCCTTGCCAATGAATATGCGTAAGGCCAGGGGTTCAAAACGATCGCGGTTATAATCGTAAATATATTTTGCGCACAGGTCATCAAGATTTTGATCCTGGTCAAGCGTAACAGAGATCTCGCCTGTAAGATCTCCACGTTCGAAATGTAATTCCTTTTCCATATAGCCTGGTTTATATAAATTAGGTGATTGTGTAGTCAAGACACAAGTTAATATTTTCAGTTGAAAATAATATAATCAATGGTTTACTGTTAATTTTGCAGTAAACCATTTTTTATGGCAAAGAAAAAAATACTTTCCATGGATCAACTTACTGCGAATGCAGAAAAGGTGTTAAAGGGTAAAAAGCAAAACCATGATGGGAAGATGTTATTTGAAAAAACTTTAAAGGCGGCGGTTAAACAACGTGGCTCAAAATAGTATCAAACATTGTATCCTGCTTGTCTTTCTGTTCGTACCTAAAAGCAACCTCATCAACATACTTCTGCAGGTGCCTTCTTGAAACGTGGATATGAGTTCCTTTGATTGTTCTTTTAAGCTGGCTCCAAAACCCTTCAATTGTATTGTTATGAAAGCCACCCCTTACATATTCACCTGACAGGTGATTTATAACTATATGCTGATATTCTTCTTTTATTCTTGAATAGCCCATCCACTCATCGGTTACAATTATTGATTCCTTGCCTTTCTTAACGTGCTTATCAATAACGCCCTTTAAACTTGCGCCTGTTGTATCACTGACAACATGAGCAGATATGTTACCCTTAAGGTCAACCATGCCGAATACTGGCGTTTTATCTTTGCAGCTACGTCCTTGCGACTCGGGTATTTTCTTATCTGCATGGCGGTTTTTGTTAAGCCCTCCAAAAAATGATTCATCGGCCTGTATTACGCCGGTAAACGGCTCTTTTACTGTATTTGCCATTAACAGCTTTATTTGGTGATTCATCCGCAAAGCTGTCTTATAACAAACATTGAGCGTTCTTTCTAATTCCTTGGCCGCAACACCATTCCGGGTTGTGGTTTGCATGTAAATTGCAAGAAACCAGTAAGTGAGTGGTGTAGTTGTTTTTTGAAATATTGTTCCCTGCGTAGGATATATCTGAAAGCCGCAGCCAGGGCATTGATATGATCTGCGATCTTTTACCTTATTAAATGCTTTATCGCTTTCGCATTTTGGACAGACCAGGTTATTATACCTGAGCTGGAATAGTTTGTCTAAACAAGCATCGTCATTTGGGTATGCTTCTCTGAACTCGGTAACTGTAAATCTCCTTTTCATATTTGTAGTTTTAACTTGTCATTTATTTAAGTTTTACTACCTTTACAGTAGTAAAAAGATGGAGCCCGTAGGAGTTGAACCTAAGTGTCGTGGGTGAGAAGCCTAACACTTACCACTTTTGTCGAGCCCCATTTAAGAACTTAGCCTTTGTTACATCGGTCGCCAAACTTGTTGTAACGAGGCTTTTTTTTATGCTGCTTCTTTATCTGTCACTAACCAACCGTTTAAATCTTTATTCATGTCCTTCATTCTTTCGCTGTAATATTCTTTTTTGAGTAACCCGTCTTTATCAAACCATTGCGGAAAACCATAAAAGCTACCTTTCACTCTGTATATTTTAAACATCTTCAATTCACCTCTTTTAACCATATCCAACAACGCTACAGACAAAGCTGTGATGTATCTCTTACGTATTATTTCATTATCCAGCAGTTGCATTTCATTAATAAATACGCAGTTCAAAATATCAACTGTTTGAGTATAATAATTGAAATTTCTAAGACAACTCAATGCCTTTGTTTTCCATCCAATACTTTGTACTGGCATAGGTTCTAAAGCAAAAATAGCCTTGTTAACTTTCGTTAATTCGGCTTCAAGTGCTGTACGCTGTTTTTTTAGATCCCTAAGTATTTCTGCTTCGTTGTACATATTGGTTATTTAAAATCACTAACCAAAACTAATCAACTATTTTGATACTAACAAATTTGAGTGGAACTTTTTTGTTATTTTAATACATTTATTAAATGAAACGTGATGAAGAAATAAAAATACCAAAGCCTGCAGATTTTAAAAATGCAACATTTCTTCCTGTGCCCATTTTTGAAAAGATACGGGAAATACTATTGAAAGAAATTAGTTCTGTCCGGTAATCTTCTTCAAAATAACCTGGTAATTGTATTCAAAATCTTTTTCTGAAAAACAAGTCATTATTTTTTTCCTCAGTTCATTATTATACCCAAGTGCATACAGACCTAATGCCTGATCTTTAATGGTACCCATTACATTTATAACAACACATCCGTCACTCTTATTCATTTCATCTTCCAACACATTTAATCTCTGCTTCACAAATCTTCTCAATTCTTCCAGTACAATTTTTACAGTACTGGTGTCCGGCAAAGGTGTTTTACTTACTTCAAAATCGAAATAAATATTCATAAATAAAGGGTTATTTACCTACAATGTATGTATTTTGGGAAAAATATTAGCGTTTAGCTTTTTCTGGTAACCGGAAACTTCGACAATTTCAAGAACAATACAGAGAAAAGCACTAAATGCTCACGTCAACAGCGTGGGTACTTATGCTTTCTGTATTGTAGGCTCTGTCGAAGTGCCTCGGTTACGAAAGTTATTTGTCCCACGCTTTTTAATTCTACACAAGCCAATAGGGACATCGGCAACAATACTCATTTATGCCAAACCTTGTTATTGTACTATCAATCATTTTATCATTCGTAGTAGCTCAAACCGTAGGAACTAAAAGAAGAATCGGGTTTGTATGGTCATTGCTTTTTTGTCTCTCCACATCGGTTCTAATTGGCTACTTTATTACCTGCCTGAGTTCAAAGAAAACAGATCCTCCATACACTAATACCAAAGCCTGGCATACAGGAAAATTAATTGCAGCAGCATTATTAATCGGATATGGTGCATCACTAATTGAGAGAATATTACAAAGAGTAAAGACTGTGGATTTTCAACCACAGGATAGTTTCATAATAATGCTACCCTTTACTTTAATTATGACTGGAATTTATTTAGGCTGGTACACTTCCACAAAGCAATACAATATGAAATATGAAAAAGAAACTAAAAATAAAAGCAAGCTAATTTAATTATCTTGTGTCTTGACTACACAATCACCATAAATTATACAGAGTAAAAAACATGCCAGTTTTGTTGCTTTTTAAAACAACTTCCCCTGCTGCCCCGGCCTCCTGAACAATTTTGTATTCAAGCTCCATTCTTCAGCATTCATTTTATACAGCTTCCCATATTTTTTATAGGTTTGCGCCACCATATCGGCAATGCTTCCTTCACCCCGCATACGCACGCCCCAGCGGGTATCATTGACTTTGCCATCGTGGCTTTGTTCTATCAGGTGCCAGACCTTATCGGCATGATTTGGAAAATTTTTATACAGCCAGTCGTGGAATAAAAATTTAATGGCCCCATTTAGCCGGATGAAAGTATAAGCCGTAAAAGTTGCACCGTTATCTGCAGCAGCTTTCATGATGCGCTGCATTTCATGTTCATTCAACCCGGGTATCATGGGACCCATCATGATGCCCATACGTACCCCCGCACTGCTTAACTCATTGATGACCTTTAATTTTTGTTTGGCGGTTGTGGTGCGTGGTTCCATACTACGGCGCAGGTCTTCATTAAAAGAGGTAATGGAAACCATGGCTGATACAATTCCTTTTTTTGCCATTTCCTGCAACACATCTTTGTCTTTCAGTATCCATGAGTTTTTGGTGAGTATGCCAACCGGCTGGTTGAATTCATTACAAACTTCCAGCAATCCTCTTGTTAAACGATATGTTTGTTCAGCAGGTTGATAACAATCGGTATTGCCGCTGAGCATAATGGGTGTGCCTTCCCATTTGGGATGCATTAAGAATTTACGCAATAGTTGCGGAGCATTTTTCTTTATTAAGATCTTTTGTTCAAAATCCAAGCCGGCGCTGTAACCCCAGTATTCATGCACATTACGGGCATAGCAGTAAATACAACCATGCTCGCAGCCGGCATAGGGGTTCATGCTATAACTCATGCCTACGTCTTTACTTTCTACTTTATTTACAATGGTCTTTGATTGCATCTCCAGGTATTGGGTACGCAAATTGGTTGCTTCCCAGTCATCAATGGCTTCAATATGTTCCTGGGTGGTTTCATTTTTCAGGAAACGGTTCTTTGTATTGAATTGTGCGCCACGGCCGGCAAGATATTGCACGGATTCTTCCTGTTGTGTTGCGGATACTTTGTGGTGATCCTGTTTTAGCCCCTGTCCCCTGAAGGGGAACTTAGATTCAGTGTCCATAATATTTTATTGTTAACTGATTATTGTTAGCGTTTTGTGCAGAGCCAATGACAGGTTCAAGAAATAAACTAATACATGTTCAGCTTTAGGGCTCTTGTAATTTAGTTGTACTGAACTGTCCTTAGTTCCCCTTCAGGAGACAGGGGTGCCAAATAATTCTCCCTGCTTTGTTGCAACAGGCAAATTTTGAAATTCGAATCGCCGCAGGATCTGATATTTTAGTTCGCCAACTGGCCGCTTTAGCAACAACATACTGTCGGCAATAAATCTTCCGGTAAAATGTTTGTGGCTGTATTCCAGCCAGCCCTGTTCGTATTGCCAGGGTAGTAGCTTTCGGGCAATGGTTAAATGCGGCTCCAGTATAAAATGAGGTTTGTTATCGTTATCAAATTTCATGAGGCGCTGGGCATCTGTTCGTATGGT
>JBDSXS010000131.1:0-14715 GCA_039926045.1 Ferruginibacter sp. | reverse complement strand
GGAGGGGCTTTTTTACTGTACTTTTGCACTGATGTATACACACAAAAAATCATTGGGCCAGCATTTTCTAAAAGATGAGAACGTTATCAACAGGATCATAACTGTTTTAAAAGAAGAAAGCTTTACCAGGTTACTTGAAGTAGGCCCCGGTGCGGGAGCTTTAACCAAACACCTGATGCATTTGCCTGCTGTAGACCTTAAAGCAGTTGAACTGGATGAAGAAAAAGTGGTTTACCTGTCAAAAAAATATCCTCAACTGGAAGGTAAGCTCATTCACCAGAGTTTTTTGGAGATGAATAAACCTTTTGAAGAACCTTTTACCGTGATCGGTAATTTTCCTTACAATATCTCCACCCAGATATTATTTAAGATACTGGAATGGAAAGATGATGTGCCCTGTATTATCGGCATGTTTCAGAAAGAAGTGGCACAAAGGGCTGCCTCAAAAGAAGGAAGCAAAGTATATGGTGTGTTAAGTGTATTGATGCAGGCTTATTACGAAGTGGAATACCTATTTGATGTAGGTAACGAATGTTTTGACCCACCTCCAAAAGTGCAGAGCGGCGTTATACGGTTAAAAAGAAGATCAGCTACAGTACATTATAAAAGCGAAAGGTCTTTTTGGGTGTTGGTGAAAACCGCTTTTAATCAACGCCGCAAAACCATGCGTAATGCAGTTAAAAGTTTATTCCCTGCAGATGTTTTGCAGGATGATATCTTTTTAAAACGTGCCGAAGCGTTGAGCGTGGAAGATTTTGCAGCATTAACTTTCAGGATGCAATGATTTTTTTATAAGAACCGGTACTCATGAAACTTGTATAACGATTTTCTCCGGAAAAGATCCGGATAAATGAATAAATAATGGACGATAGTTTTTTCTTATACCTCGACCGGCTTGAACTAATGGCATTTTTTTCCGGCTATGCTTTGACATATCTGTTCATTCGATCTTTGAGCGATACCAGGTGGATGAAAAAAATAACCACAAAAAATATCACTTTATTTTTGCCATATGCCTATGCTTTGGTTGGTGTCTTGTACCTGGGCCTGCAGCTCAAAAATTTATACCCTCATTATACCTGGGCCCACATAACTGCTGACAATCCGGAGCCTTACTTAAAAATATGGGGACTACTCTCAATTTTATTTTTTATGCCTGCGCTTAATAAAAAATATATTTTAAGCTTATTGCATAGCCTTGTGTTTTTCTTTTTTCTAGTAAAAGATATTCTCCTGCATTTTATTCAGTCAACAGAAAAAGAGGTAGTAAAAAACGATATGAAAATTTACACTGCCAGTATTCTTATCAACCTGGCCACTTTTATTTTTATAGTGCTTGTATATTTCCTGTGTACAAAGCTTAAAAAAGGGAAAAGCCTGTAAACCTGGCTGATCTTCATTTCCGGCATTTTATTTTGCATTTTATTTTGCGCTTCATGTATGTAGTATGTTCAGCACAACTGCGGGGATAAATAATTTTCTTTTTTATGATATATCTCATGTTTAAAATTGATACCGGTCAGCCCTTTTTAACTTTTCCGAAGATAGGTTTGCATTGCGATTTTAATTATTTACTAAACAATACTTTTTATGAAACATTTAAATAATAAACTACTGCTAATGTTTGTAGTGCTGATCAGCGGATTTGGATATATGGTGAGCTGCACTCATGATAATTCATTTCCACCCCCCCCAACCTCAACAGGTTTTGTAGCCACAAGGGGAACCAATGTTCATATTCCGGGTAGTATGACAACAGGAAATGTTAATGAATGGAAGTTAGATAAGGCTCATTCCAGTGTTTTATGGTCTACCAATTATGTTGCCGCAGCGGGCCTTCTTACAGGACGCTTTAATCAATTTGGCATGCATGATGTAACTGCGGCAAAAATGCTGAATTATGTTACAACAGGCCAACCTTTACTGGACAGTTCCTGGGCATTTTATGAAGCAGACCCTTCAAAAATCTATTTTAACGGCTATGTACAGATCAACCAATCCAATACCGGTGAACCTGGACGTGATGGAGGTTGTAATGTTTCCGGTTTGGGTACTACTGCCATTGTGCCGGGTACACAAAACCTAACAGTAACCAACCTGGCAAAAATTCAAACCACTAAAGTAGCGTATGATCTTCTGAGTAATGATTATATAGTTACATTAAACTTAACCTGGCAGGGTAAATTAACTGCCCCCCTTACAAAATCTATTGTAGGTAAGCTAAAATACATTGCAAAAGCAAATATCGGAGGTACTTATGATGTATTTGGCCTGCAATTAAAGTTCCAGTTTAATTGTCGCGACTATGGTATTACCAGTACCAGCATTGGTGATAAAATAGACATTGAGTGTAACATGAACTTCAATAATAAGTAATCTAAAAAAAGAATTACAATGAAAAAAATATTGCTATACACAGGCCTGATTTTTACAATGGGTTTAGGGTTAATAGGCTGTTACAAAGACATTATTTTACCAGATGCCACCGTAGACCCCGATGGGCCACCACAGGCAGTAAGTTATAAAACAGACTTAGCGCCGATTTTTAATACGCAATGTGCGTTAGCAGGTTGCCATGTACCTGGTAATCACAAGCCTTACATGGCAACTGCAGACTCTTACCTGCAGATAACAACCGGGGGTTATGTGAATTTACTGCTACCCAAAGAGAGCATATTGTATAAAAAAATAAATGGGGAAATGAAAGAGTATATACCTAAGGCTACTGACAGGCAGAAGGTATATGACTGGATAAGAAACGGAGCCCCTAATAATTAAGCGAACTTAAAAATTACTAAAATGAAACTAAAAATAAAATTACCAAATAGGTTGCTTACATTATCTGTATGTGTGGCCTGTTGCCTGGTTTTTTTTCAGTCAACGGTTAAAGCACAGGATAGTACTGTAATAGCTGATGAAACACCTGCCGTTGGCAAAAAGGTAAAGCCTGTAAAAAATACTTTTCAAAGTGTTTGGATCATTGACAACCAAACTGTGATGGTACCGGTAAAAGGAACTTTGGAAATGGATATCATGCACCGTTTCGGATCTGTAAAAAAAGGGTATGAGGATTTTTGGGGATTTTTCGCACCATCCAATATCAGGCTGGGTGTAAATTACAGCCCCATTAATAAATTATATGTGGGTATTGGGATAACCAAAAGAAATATGATGTGGGATGCCAATGCCAAATATTCAATCATAACCCAAACGCCACATAAATACCCGGTAAGTGTAAGTTATTATGTAAACATGGCTTATGATACCAGGAAGGATGCAGACAAAACAATTTTTAAATACAGGTCACAAAGAATGTCGTTCTTCCACCAGTTGATCATTGCCCGAAAAGTTACTGAAAAATTTTCTGTGCAGGTTGCTCCCAGCCTCTCTCATCAGAATTCAGTAAACGGGTACTTAACAAAAAATGACAGCACAGGTAAAACTACCTTTAAAGAAATGGAGTTTAATCATTTTGCCATAGCTTTTTCGGCCAGGTATAAATTAACCCCAATTACCTCAGTAATGATTAATTATGATCAGCCGCTTACCAAACATAATACCAATAATCCAAATCCTAACCTGGCTTTTGGTATCGAGATGAATACAAGCAGTCACTCGTTTCAAATATTTGTTGGCAATTATTTTAACCTGAATCCACAGCAAAATAACCTGTATAATAAAAATGCACCGTTTGGATACAAAGACTATGACGGTACAAAAGTGAAAGGTGGCAATTTTTTAATTGGGTTTAATATTACCCGGTTGTGGAATTATTGATATCTGGTAAGATGATTTAATCGCAGTGTTGTAGTGATTATTAAAGAACTCTGAATTTTTTTCAGAGTTCTTTGAGTTTTAATTTATGAAGCGTATCATTATTAAATATTCAGTCGAATGAAAAATACAGGCCAATATTTTTTTGTTTTCATGGCAACAGCAGGTTTATCGGGTATCAGCTTTTCGTGCAGCAATAATAATGGTGCAAAACAAAGAGATAAAATTTCAGCATCTGCAATCAGCAAAACAGTGATATTGGCAAAGCCAGCTTCTACTTATACTGATACGTTAACCATTAACTCATCTGCAGCAGTTTTCTACCATCCTGATTCTCTCCAGTTGTCAAAAATAAAAATGCAAACCGATTCAATGGTGTTTGATGGATCCATGCATGATTTTTTTTACCAGATGCGTAATGCACGTATGGTAATAAAAAAAGCATGGCCCCATCTGCCAATTATAGAAGCTAAAAATTGCAGGTATTTACTTTTTATTATGCAGTATGGTGAACAGGAATGTATTGACCTTGATAAAAAAAACGACGCCTATGGGTTATTTGTATGTAATGGCATAAAACCACCGTTGTTAATTGATATGACCAATATTGAAACCGAAATTTCATTTTATTTTAAATAATTGCCTTTGAGACGTATGCCTGCTATTGCAATTGATATAGTCAATAATTTCGGTGCATGAATATGATTAAGATCATGTTTATCTATTATCTCCGTCAGTTTACAGTAATCATCATGTATTTACCTTGCTGTTAGAAAAATAAAACAGCATCATTTTATAAAAATAAAAATCATGAAAAAAGTACTTTTTACACTGGTGGTTGTTATGGGGTTTGCCAGTATTAGTTTTACTGCAGGCAATAATGCCGATCCAAAACCATGGCCAGTGCCTGACGCAGCTAAAAACAAAAAAAATCCCGTGCCGGCAGATGCTCAAACAATAGCAACAGGTAAAACATTGTGGACAACACATTGCAAATCATGCCATGGAGCAAAAGGTGTGGGCGATGGAACCAAAGCTGCAACGTTAAAAACCGAGCCAGGAGATTTTTCAAAAGCTTCCGTTCAAACTCAAACAGACGGATCGCTTTTCTATAAATTATCAGAAGGGCGTGAAGATATGCCGTCATTTAAAAAGAAAGTGTCTGATGAGGATGACAGGTGGGCACTGGTAAATTTTATGAGAACACTTAAAAAATAATTTTAGTTCGGGCTAAAATAAAAGCCTATGTAAAAAACTACCGGTAGCAATGCCGGTTTTTTTATGCACCAAATTACCGGTTACGTGATAATACTCATTTTATACAATGATTAACATCAGCAAAAATTTAGTTACCTCAAACTACCTTGTTGCTTGTTAAAAACCATTTTTAATAATCTTTTACTTAAAATAAAATCAGGGCATGAAAAACGAAAACAAAAACACGGGCCGCCGAAAATTCATTGCATGGGGCGTTGCATCGGCAGCATTATTTACTGCGGTAAAATTTATACTCCCATCCAAAAAAAAACCAGAAACCGTTAAGATGCTTACACAGGATGGCAAGCTGGTTGAAGTTGCAATAGCCTCACTCCCGCAAAAAAAGAAAAAAATTACCAATGGCGAATTGCAGAACTGGATTAATAAATAATGCACCGGTATAATAAAACTACAATAAAATGGATCAGAAGAAATCAAGAAGAGAGTTTTTAGCAGCCGGCCTGTTAACCACAGCAGCAGTAGCCTGCAACTCTAATAAATCCCCTTTTACTCCTGAAGACGATATTAAACCCTCAGGAGAAAAAATAAAATTGCTTTCTGTAGATGGAGAAGTTATTGAAGTGGACAAAGCTTTTTTAAAGCCCGTACCGCATATGCCCCCTGTGAGTAATACTGAAGCAAGGGTTGGAATACCGGGCAAAAAATTTGTAATGGTAATTGACCTCGCCCGTTGCAAAAATGTAAAAGCATGCCAGGCATCCTGTAATCATGCACATCATATAGCAGATGCACAAAACTGGATAAAAGTTTATCCTATGAAGGATGCTGAACATACTGCAGATTACTGGCAACCTACTACCTGTATGCATTGCGACGAACCACCCTGTGTTAAAGTCTGCCCTGTTGATGCAACATTTAAACGCCAGGATGGTATTGTTTTGATTGACAGTGACCGTTGCATTGGTTGCCGCTTTTGTATGGCTGCATGTCCGTACTCAACAAGGGTATTTAATTGGGGCGATCCTGATTTGCCACCCGATATTGCCGACCTGCATTACAATGCAGAAACCAGTGTACCACAGAAAAAAGGAACAGTAGGTAAATGTGATTTTTGTGCAGATATGACACGTATGGGCATGTTGCCACATTGTGTATCTGCCTGTCCCAATGGTGTTTTTATGTTTGGTGACATGATCGAAGACTCTGTAACAAATGGTGCCGAAACATTCCGTTTCAGCGACCTGATCAAAGATAAAGCCGGTTACCGGCTTATGGAGGATTTAGGAACTAAACCAAGTGTTTATTACCTGCCACCGGTAAACCGGAATTTTAAATTTGAAGATGGCCTTAAAAAAGAAGAGCCAGCTGAAAAAAAATCTTAAACTATCATCGTGGAAAAGCTACAAAAATTTTCTCCTGAAAAGATCACCAGCGATCTACTGCCGCAAAAATTTGGCCGCAGGGGAATGATATGGACCGGTATCTTACTTTTTATTTGCGCCATTGGTGCTTTCGCCTACATACAGCAATTAAGAAAAGGATTGGTAGTCACTAATATGGGTGATTATGTTTCCTGGGGTATTTATATATCCAATTTTGTTTTCTTTGTTGCCATCAGCCTGGTAGGCTCGCTGATCACAGCCATCTTTCGCCTGGCAAACGTTCCATGGCGTACGCCACTAACCCGTATTTCAGAAATGATCGCGGTGTCTGCAATCACCTTTGCATCGTTGATCATTATCGTTGATATGGGACGGCCTGAAAGACTGTTCAACCTTTTTTTGCACGGGCGTATCCAATCTCCTATTATGTGGGATGTGATCGTGATCACTACTTACTTTTTTTTAAGCCTGTTTTTATTGTACATCACTTTGCTGCCGGATATTAAAATACTCATTGAAGCAAAAGAAAAACTTGGCAAACCTTTTTCAAAATTATACCGATGGCTGGCTTCATTCTGGAAAGGTACCGGTGAACAGGAGAAGATGAGGGACCGTTCAATCACTATACTTTGTATAGTTATTATACCGGTGGCATTTTGTATTCACACAGTTACATCCTGGCTGTTTGCAACCACCTATCGCCCAGGATGGGATAGTACAAACTTTGGTGCATACTTTGTTTCCGGTGCATTTTTAGTGGGCGCAGGCGGTGTGGTTGTGGCTATGTACATCTTTCGCAGGGTATATAAGCTGGAGCATTATATAACTGAAAGACATTTTGAAAAAATGGGAAGAATACTGGTAATGCTGGCTTTGCTGTACTTATATTTTAATGTGAATGAATATTTGGTTCCGGCATTTAAAATGAAAAAATCGGAAGAAGAACATTTAACCGGGCTGTTTACCGGCGAATTTGCACCCATGTTTTGGTTTGCAATATTTATTGGTATGATCATCCCGATCTGCATACTGGTATTCCCCAAAGGAAGAAAACCCAATGCGATGTTTGTTGCCGGTGTAATGGTTGTTATTGGTGCCTGGTTTAAACGTTACCTGATCGTAACACCAACTATGCTGCATCCGTTTTTACCTAAATATGATGCGCCGGCCAAATACAGTCAATATTTTCCGAGCTGGTATGAGTGGGCTATTGCCATGGGATCACTGGCAGGGGTTTTACTTATCATTACCTTTTTGGCCCGGATATTTCCCGTTATATCAATTTATAAAACGATAACCGATCATGAAGAAGAACAACCATCTTAAAATAGTTTTTATCTTTTTGTTTTTTTGTGGAGCAGGCATCAATAAAGCAATTGCACAGGACTCTGTTGAAATTTCTCCCGTTACATTGGGCTTACGGTATTTTCTTCCTGAAAATAAAATTCCCTATATCATTGTAAATACAAAAAGAAAAGTTGGCAGAAAATTTGAACCAGTTAAAAATGTAACCGTAAATGTTTATTTTAACGCAGCCACAGCAAACAACCTGTTGGGAAAAATAACTACTGCTGTTAACGGCGAAGGTAGAATTGCATTTCCCCCATCATTTAAAAGCACCTGGGATTCTTTAACAGCTTTTAAGTTTGTTGCTGAGTCTGTTCCGGCAAAAGGAGAAGAAATATTAAACACTGACCTGACCATCAAAAAAGCAATACTGGTTATTGATACGCTGGCTGACGCAGAGGCAAGAACAGTAACAGCATATCTGAAAGAAAAAACCGGGAACGAATGGGTGGCTGTAAAAGAAATTGAAATGAAACTGGGTATAAAGCGTTCGTTGGGTAATTTAACAGTGGGCGAGGCCGAAACGTATACATCCGATTCAACCGGAACAGCAAGTGCCGAGTTTAAAAGAGATTCAATGCCGGGAGATGAAAAGGGAAACCTGGTGCTGGTTGCAAGGGTGGAAGACAATGATATCTACGGTAACCTGGTTGTGGAAAAACCTGTGCCCTGGGGTATAAAAGCAAAGGCTGAAGAAAACTTCTGGCACCGTACACTATGGTCAACCGGTGACCGGGCACCCATATGGTTATTATCTATTGCCTTTGCTATTGTTATAGGAGTTTGGGGAACACTAATATTCCTGCTTATGCAGCTGTTAAAAATGAGGAAGATCGGGAGAATATATCTGAAAATGAGAGCATAAAAATTGTATCAGCATTACAAGAGCCCGCCGCATGATTTTTTAATTTAATTACAAATACAAATATTCAATTGCCTTAAAATTGAATATTTTTGTTTAAAGGATGCAGCTATTTTACAGCAAACAGCATCTCTTTTTTTATAAGTAAAAATCATGAAACAAAATCTGCTACCCTGCTTTCTATTAATTTGTATGGTCTTTATTGCAGCATCCTGCAATACCCCCCGGCATATTTACAGTCCGTCAGCACATAATGTGCCCGTGCTTACCCAAAAAGGCGATAGTAAGTTAGGTGCTTTTTATTCTACCAATGCTGTCGGACAGGAATCTAAGGATGGGGTAGATATAGATAACCGGAGCCGTGGGTTTGACCTCCAGGGCGCCGTAGCTGTCACCAATAATTTTGCGATTCAGGCAAGTCATTTTTACCGCTGGGAAAAAACAGCAGGCGGTCCCGACAGCATAACCATAAGATATAAAAGAAACCTTACCGAGGTTGGATTGGGTTATTACATGCCGATCAATGATAAAAAGAATACTTTCTTCCAGGTATTTGCCGGGGTAGGCCTGGGCCGGTTTAGTTTTACTGATACCAGTAAGTTTGGAGATAATTATCACCAGGCAAACATTACCAAGATATACCTGCAGCCTGCTGTTCTTTTTAAAAGTAAAGGAAGTTTCACAACAGCTGTATCGGTAAGATTCAGCGGTATCAATTACAGCAAAATAAAAACCAACTACACGCCGGGTGAGTTAAGCGATTATCACCTCGATGACCTGACCGGTAGGGCAAAATGGTTTTTTGAACCCGCTATAGTGAGCAGTTTTGGTTTTAAAAATCTACCAGGTTTACGTTTTGAAGTTCAGGGAGGATTGTCTTTTTTGATGGCCAGGAATTATATTGACTACCGCAAATTCAATTTTTCAATAGGTACCTGGGTTGATGTAGGCGCTTTGGTTGGTAAAAACAGGCAATAAGCTCCATTTCAATACTATTTCATTATAAAAACTGTCAGGCTTGACAATCTGTGGATAGTAGACACTACTTCCATTTCAATTATTCTTTTTCCAGTCTTTAATCAGTAATTTTACAATTCGATTGAATTGCTTTCTGCCCGTGTGCAAAGCAAAAAAGTAATTGCTGAATTTTTATGTCATTTACACTTCAAAATAAAGTACGTATTGTAACAGCCGCTGCATTATTTGATGGGCACGACGCTGCTATTAATATCATGCGCCGCATCATGCAGGCCAAAGGAGCTGAAATTATCCACCTGGGTCATAACCGCAGTGTTGCCGAAATAGTGGAATGTGCCATTGAAGAAGACGTGCAGGGCATTGCCATCACAAGTTACCAGGGCGGCCATGTGGAATTCTTTAAATACATGAAAGACCTGCTTAATGAAAATGGTTGCGGGCATATCAAAATATTTGGCGGAGGCGGGGGAACGATCCTGCCATCAGAAATTGATGAATTACACAATTATGGAATTACCAGGATCTATAGCCCGGATGATGGAAGGCATATGGGACTGGAAGGCATGATAGAAGATGTTGTGCTCTCCTGCGATTTTGCACTAAATGGAAATGGCGAATATAAAAATGCCATGACCTTAGGTGAAGTAAATGATGTTAGAAAAATTGCCAGGCAGATAACGAATGTGGAGAATGGGCTACCTGCTACAGGCAACGGACAGCAGCCGACAATTAAAAAAATCCCTGTTTTGGGCATAACCGGAACAGGCGGTGCTGGAAAAAGCAGTGTTACTGATGAAATAGTAAGAAGGTTCCTGAATGGTTATTTAGATAAAACCATTGCAGTAATTTCTGTTGATCCATCCAAGAAAAAAACCGGGGGTGCTTTACTGGGCGACAGGATCAGAATGAACTCCATCTCTTCTCCACGGGCTTATATGCGTAGCCTTGCAACCCGGGAAAGTGATAAGGCATTGAGCGAATATGTGCAGGAAGCCATTGATATCTGCAAAGCAGCGGCCTACGATCTCATTATTTTGGAAAGTGCAGGTGTTGGACAAAGTGATGCATCTATTTTAGATTATGTAGATATCAGTATGTATGTGATGACGCCGGAATACGGTGCAGCATCGCAACTGGAAAAGATCAATATGCTGGATTATGCCGATGTGGTTTGTGTAAATAAATTTGATAAAGCCGGTGCCCTGGATGCCCTGCATGATGTACGTAAGCAATACAAACGCAATCACCAGTTATGGACTGCAAAGGACGAAGAGCTGCCTGTAATTGGTACCATTGCAGCACAATTCAATGATGCAGGTGTAAATGAATTGTTTGAAAGGTTAATGGAAAAAGTGGCGGAGAAATGTGATGTAAGATTCAAAGGAGAGATAGAACATCATGCGCATACCAAAGAAACATTTAGCCAGTCAACAATAATACCACCCAAAAGAGTGCGATACCTGGCAGAGATCGCTGAAACAATTTCAGCATATGATAGCTGGGTTATTGAACAATCAACCATTGCAACAAAACTATATCAATTAAAAGGGGCATCTGATATTATAAAAGAGCAATTAGGTAATGAAGTGCTTAAGGCCTCCCCTTTGGGGGGAGGTTTGGAGGGGGCCTTAGAGGGGGCCTTGCATCCTGATTGTAAAAAACTTATGCAATCCTGGCCCGATGTTATTGAGCGGTACAAAAAAGAATTTTATGAATTCAAAGTAAGAGATAAAGTACTTAAGCAACCGCTTACGTATAAAAGTTTATCTGGGACCGTACTCTCAAAAGTTGTTTTACCCAAATACAAAGACTGGGGCGATATTTTAAAATGGCAGTTGCAGGAAAATGTGCCGGGTGAATTTCCATTCACTGCAGGTGTTTTTCCTTTAAAGCGTGAAGGTGAAGATCCTACCAGGATGTTCGCCGGTGAAGGTGGTCCCGAAAGAACAAACCGCCGCTTTCATTATGTAAGTATTGGTCAGCCCGCAAAGCGCCTGAGTACTGCATTTGACAGTGTTACCCTGTATGGCGAAGACCCCGATCATCGCCCCGATATTTACGGTAAGGTTGGTAACAGCGGAGTGAGCATCGCAACTGTTGATGATGCTAAAAAACTATACAGCGGCTTTGATCTTTGCGATCCAAAGACTTCAGTAAGTATGACCATTAACGGTCCGGCACCCATGCTGCTTGCTTTTTTTATGAATGCTGCAATTGACCAGCAATGTGAAAAATATATCCGGGAAAATAATTTAAGCAAAGAAGTAAATAAACTTATTGAATCAAAATATGACATTGAAACCTTACCAAAATATATTGGTGAAGATGGCAAACCTGTTCATCCCAAAAGTATTAATAAGTTAGCTGGGTCTAAAGCCCCTCCTCCGGAGGGGTTTGGGGAGGCCTTACCTTCTGGGAATGATGGTTTGGGACTACGCCTCCTGGGCCTAAGCGGACAGGATGTTTTGCCAAAAGATGTTTATGATCAGATAAAGGCCAAAGCTTTGACCACAGTTAGAGGTACTGTACAGGCGGATATTTTAAAAGAAGACCAGGCGCAAAATACCTGCATCTTTTCTACAGAGTTTGCCTTAAAGCTGATGGGTGATGTGCAGGAATATTTTATTGATAACCAGGTTCAGAATTTTTACAGCGTAAGTATCAGCGGCTACCATATTGCCGAAGCCGGGGCTAATCCCATTACACAACTGGCTTTCACGTTATCAAACGGCTTTACGTATGTAGAATATTACCTAAGTCGTGGTATGAACATTGATGATTTTGCGCCCAACCTATCCTTCTTTTTCAGCAATGGGATGGACCCTGAATACAGCGTTATCGGCCGTGTTGCCCGCCGCATCTGGGCCAAGGCCATGAAGAATAAATATAAGGCCAACAGCCGTTCCCAAAAATTAAAATACCATATTCAAACTTCCGGCCGGTCATTACATGCGCAGGAAATTGATTTTAATGATATCCGTACAACATTGCAGGCCCTGTATGCCATTTACGATAACTGTAATTCCCTTCACACTAACGCTTATGATGAGGCCATTACCACGCCAACTGAAGAAAGCGTTCGCCGGGCCATGGCCATCCAGCTCATCATCAACAGGGAACTGGGCACAGCAAAAAATGAGAACCCCAACCAGGGTGCATTTTTAATTGAAGAGTTAACAGACATTGTGGAAGAAGCGGTGATGGCTGAGTTTCACCGCCTGACAGAACGTGGTGGCGTTTTGGGTGCTATGGAACGCATGTACCAGCGCAATAAGATACAGGAAGAAAGTTTGTACTACGAAACACTAAAACATACGGGTGAATACCCGATCGTTGGTGTAAACACATTCCTGAATAAAAAGGGAAGTCCCACTATTTTACCTACGGAAGTGATCCGTTCCACTACCGAAGAAAAAGAATTCCAGATCAGTGCCCTGCAGGCATTTCATAAACGCCATGCAGATACCAGTGCCGCCATGCTTAAAAAACTGCAACAGGCAGCGGTTAATAATGAGAACTTATTTGCCGAATTGATGGAAACTGTAAAGTATTGCTCACTGGGACAAATCACCAACGCTTTATATTCGGTTGGCGGGCAGTACAGGCGGAATATGTAAAAGTTAAATTGATTTAAAATAATAAGCCAACTCATCTTCTTTTATTAAAGTTTAAGTTGGCTTATTTTATTAAAGGCACTACAAATTACCTGCCCAAAGGGATCACCAGCGAAAGTTTATATTGCCTGGTTCCCGTATTTGCAAAGCTGTTTTGAAAACCAGGGATATTGATACGATCCATGGAGGTTTTTAATTTCGCCTTCCTGGCCTCACGTTTCAGCTCGTTTGCTTTATTGCTGAAATGAATACTGCTCAATGCTAATCCTAATCCTACAGCAGTTGCCAGAGCACCTACAACGATCTCTGTGGTGTATTTTTTTGTTTCGTACCCAATAAAATTGCCATTTTGGTCATAAATAGCTGTTTCATCACCCACTTCATTTTCGAGGAGGCCATAAATTAATGTGCCTATACCGCCTACTGCCACAACAGGGCCGGTAGACACCAGTATAATACTTGTTGTTCTTGCCTTGCGGGATCGTCTCATCAGGTCATCGTAATCACCTGCATCTTTTTTTTGAGCAAACCCGGTAAAACTCAATGATACTAATGTTAGGAGGGTAAAAATATTTTTCATGTTAGTTTTTTTGATTAAATAAATGGAAAGATAAAACATAATTTCAAACAGGTTAGGCTTTATAGATACCTGATTTTAACAAAAAGTTGCTTTTGATAAAAAGAAGAATTACTTTTCATGCTCGTTACCAATTTAATTGCTTTACACCTGGCCGCACTATTTTTAATCTTTAAATTTTTTAAAATGAAGAAAGCTTTCTTTTTTGCAGTCATTACAATTTTTATGATCAGTTGTAATAACAAAGGCGAAACTACTGCGGGTACTGCAGACTCAACCACAACAACCACTACCACTGCTTCATCTGAAGAATTGGTTTATCCATACAGCCTGGATGAACCATACAGGGACTGGCAACCGGGGGATAAGCAACACGCTCTAACTGTTATGAAAAGTTTAAAGGCTTTTGAAACAGGGGATATTAACGGTGCTGTTGCTGCATTTGGTGATACTGTTAACCTACGTTTTGATTATTTACACGTAAAACTAAGTAACGATAGCCTGAAAAAATTCTTTACGGAGCAAAGAGGTATGTATTCCAGTATGTCGATCAAAATGGGAGATTGGGAATCTGTAATATCAAAAGATAAAAAATCGGAGTATGTTACCCTATGGTACAAACAGATCTGGACAGATAAAAAAGGTAAAACAGACTCACTGGCAGTTATTGATGACGCCAGGATAGTGAATGGAAAGATCGTTGAACTGGACGAAAAGATCCAGCATTTTCCTGCTAAAAAATAAAATAATTATTATTTATACAAAAACTCCCGGAATTTTCCGGGAGTTTTTGTATAATATAAATTGGGTTAATACAGTTCTTCACAAACATAACCTGCATTTAAAATGATCTGCTGTATTTCCATAGGCGGAATAGGAATATTTTCAGAAACTACCCGTAAAATATTATCACGATCATGCAGGTCCACATTCCATTCTTTGATATAGGGATGAAGGTTTAAA
>JBDSXS010000130.1:0-7678 GCA_039926045.1 Ferruginibacter sp. | reverse complement strand
TTCCAACTCATCATTTCCAAAAGATCATCAGCAGAATTTATCAGTGCGGCTTTATTATTTTTTATCAGGTAATTACAGCCTTCGCTTTTGCTGTCAGTAACCCTGCCGGGAATAGCAAATACATCTTTATTATAACTGTTACCCAATTCGGCGGTTATCAATGAGCCGCCTTTTTTGCTGCTTTCAATTACAACCACCGCATCGCACATGCCTGCAACAATGCGATTGCGTTTTGGAAAATTCTGTTTATCGGGATTGGTATTGCTGATAAACTCGGTGAGGAGTCCACCCTGTTCTGTGATCTGTTTGGCCAGGGTTTTATTTTGTTCGGGATAGATCCTGTCGAGCCCGTGAGCCAATACAGCAACAGTTTGTAAATTATTTTTCAGTGATGCTTTGTGTGCAATGGTATCAATACCAAAAGCCAGGCCGCTTACCACCAGGATATTTTCTGATCGAAGGTCTTCAATAAATTTTTCGCAAACCATTTTACCGTAATCAGAATTGTTTCGGGTGCCCACAACAGAAATTATTTTGGAATTATTCAGGTCTGCATTGCCCCGGTAATACAATAAAGCAGGGCTGTCGTAACAATTCAATAACCGTTTGGGATAATTTTCCTCGGTTATAAAAAGCGGTGTGATCTTATATTTTTCAATGAATTTTATTTCTTCTTCCGGTCTGCTGAAATCCGTAAAATCTTTAATGGCTTTTGCTCTTACAGTTCCGATCCCTTCCATATTATCCAGCTCTTTTTTCTTTGCTTTAAAAATAGAACGGGCATCGCCATACCTATTCACCAATGCTTTGGCGTGCACATCACCAATATTTGGAATAAGCGTAAGGGCGATCTGGTATAGTAAATCGTTGTGCATAGGGTGACGGGGATCTGAAATGCACAGCAATAATAAAAAAAATATTTAATTACTGGTAATGAAAAGTTCTGTCCGGCGATTTAAGGCTTTACCCTGCTCGGTACTGTTGTCTGCAACCGCTTTGCCTGAGCCAAATCCTTTGTAGGTAAGGCGCTGTGGATTAATAGCTTTGCTTAATAAATACCCGACGACTGATTTGGCCCGGTTGGTTGAAAGTAACTGGTTGTCTTTTTCCTGGCCCACATTATCGGTATGGCCATCTATCTGGATCTTTAAATTCGGGTTGTCGGTCAAAAGCGTAACTAACTTATCCAGTTCCGATCTCGATTCGTTCTTCAATTCAAATTTGCCTGTTTCAAAAAATATATTTTTTAAAACAATGGCTGCTCCTTTTTCAATGGGTTGTAAAGGGATGTTAACTGTAAAAACAGAATCAATATTATTTTTTAAGAGAGAGAAATTATCAGAATAAAATAAATATCCCCGGCGGTTCACATTAAAGGCATAATCTTTTCCTACGGGTAAAGTAACCAGGTAATTCCCATCTTCATCTGTTTGTATCCTGCTGATGAGGTTGCCGCTTATTATATCGGTTAATTCAACAGCAGAAGGTAACCCTGAAAGCGTTTTTTTATCAAATACTTTTCCTTTTACCCACAATGTTTTTAAAGGCCTGATGTCGTCCCTTAACTGAAATGAGTAAATATCCAGGCCGCCCCTGGTGTCTGTTCCCTCGCTTGCATAGTAAGCTGTTTTGCCGTCAGCGGCAACGATCAAAGAGCCCTGGTCATCAATGGTATTTATTGGATAACCCAGGTTTTCAGCAAAGGCCCAGCTGCTGTCATTGATTTTTTTGCTTAAAAAAAGATCTGTCATTCCATAGCCCGGATGTCCATTGCTGTTGAAATAAAGTGTTTGATTGTCGGCGTGCATAAAAGGGCAACTTTCATCACCGCTAGTATTTACCGATTCACCTAAATTTTTCGGGCGGCTCCACTTGCCCGTTGGTAAACGGTGGGTAACCCAAATATCCCGGCCACCAAACCCGCCACCCATGCTGCTGGCAAAATATAGATCTCTTTTATCGGGCGATAAAGAAGGCGATGATTCCCAAAAATCGGTGTTCACTATGGGCCCCAGGTTTTGCGGCTCACTCCAGCCGTTATTTGTTCTGATGGAAAAATACAGATCGCAACTGCCTTCGCCTTCAGGGTAATTACAGCCGGTGAAGATCAGCAGCTGCCCGTCTTGCGAAATATTTTGAGCGCCTTCATTAAAATTCGTATTTACTTTTCCTCCCAGTGGTTTTGCATTTGTCCAGTGCCCATTTATAAAATCGCTTTCATAAAAATCTTCATCACTGGCAATGCGGCGTGTGAAGATCATTTTGCCTCCATCGATGGTGAAGGAAGGAAAATATTCCAGGTCCTTTGTATTGATGCTGTCACCCAAATTGACCGGAGAAAAAATATAATCTTTTGAAGGATGTTTTTTTTCATGATCCAGCGCAAAACTATATGCAGACTTACGATAGTTGCCTGCTTTAATGCTTTGCGGATTCAGATTTGGGGTAGCCAAAAACTCATTTACAGCATCAAGTGCCAGCTGAAATTTTCCAATACCTGCCAACGAGATTGAATAGGGTAGTAAATAAGTTTTGGAATACACAGGATCCATTTGTAAGCCTGTTTCAAAATCTGCAACGGAGGCGCTGTAGTTTTTTAATTCGGCATAAATTCCTGCACGTGATAAAAAAACATCTACAAATTTTGGATATAAAGTAAGCGCTTCACTTAAATGTTTGAATGCAGCAGCATAATTTCCGGATGTAGCTTCTTCATAAGCCTGGCCGTATATCTCACCGGCTTTTTTATCCACTTTTTCGGGATCGTACCACTGGGCATTTGAAATGAAGAATGAAAAATTAAAAATCAGGAAAAAGATGGCCTGGAGGATATAAGATTTTTTATTTTGCATTTTCATGATTCAGTGAGTGAAGTTAAAACGAAAAGGCTGCTGTTTTATTCTTTTAGGCAGAATTATAACAATCTTTTAGGGCACGTTGATGTACTTATGGATCTGCAGCGATAATTCCCATTTTGGATTCTGCTTGATATACTCAATGATCAGCGGTGTAACTTCGGCTGCCTTATCCCATTCCGGTTGCAGGAATAATTTGCAATGTTCAGAGACCAATGCTGCATATTTTTCCGCCCAGTCAAAATCAGACCTGTTAAACACCACTACTTTTAATTCGTTTGCCAGCGGTAATATTCCTGGTAATGGTGCTTTGAATTTTTTAGGGGATAAACAGATCCAGTCCCAGGAGCCGCTTACCGGATGAGCCCCTGAAGTTTCAATATTGGTTTCAAAGCCTTTTGATTGCAGTGCAGCAGTGAGTTCATCTAAATTGTGCATCAGTGGTTCACCGCCTGTAATAACAACCAAGGCCCGCTCCCGGAACTGCGTTCGTTCCCTTGCAGAAACCCCGAAGGGAGAGGAGTTATTAAGCACAGCGCTTACTAATTCAGTAACACTAAGTTTTGGATGAGCATCCATATCCCAGCTATCCTTTACATCGCACCATACACATCCCACATCGCAGCCACCGAGCCGTATAAAATAAGCGGCTCTGCCCTGGTGATAGCCTTCTCCCTGGAGGGTGTAAAAATGTTCCATTACAGGCAGTAATAAAGGTTCCCTATTTTTTATTTCAATCATCGTATCAGGCAATAAAGCAAGATGCCTCTTGTTATTTGTATTTATTTTCGCAGGCAGTAAAAGTATTCATTAGCAAAGCAGCAATGGTCATCAAGCCCACGCCGCCCGGTACAGGTGTTATATAACTGCATTTTGGAGCCACGTTTGCAAAATCAACATCGCCTTTTAAAGCAAAGCCTGATCTTTTTGATGCATCTTCAACCCGGGTAATGCCCACATCAACAACCACAGCATTTTCTTTTACCATATCTGCTTTTAAAAATTCAGGTATGCCTAATGCGGCAACAATGATATCAGCCTGCAAACAAATTTCCCTGAGATTTTTTGTACGGCTATGACAAACCGTTACCGTGCAGTTTCCCGGGTAAGCATTTCTGCTTAAAAGGATGCTGATTGGCCGGCCAACGATATTGCTGCGGCCAATTACCACGGCATGTTTTCCGCTTGTTTCAATTTTATAATGTTCCAGCATCAATAAAATTCCATAAGGTGTTGCCGGTATAAAAGTTGGCAGGCCCTGCACCATTTTGCCGATGCTCATGGGGTGAAATCCATCCACATCTTTACCGGGATGAATAAGGCTGATTATTTTTTCTTCATCAATTTGTTTGGGTAAAGGCAGCTGTACCAAAATGCCATCCACATCATCATCGTTGTTTAGTTTTTCAATGGCTGCAACCAGGTCGGCCTCTGCAATATTTTCATCAAAGCGAATGAGGCTGCTTTTGAAACCAACTTCTTCACAATTCTTAACCTTACTGGCCACATAGGTTTCGCTGGCGCCATTGCTGCCAACCAATATAGCTGCCAGGTGTGGTGTTTTGTTACCATTGGTTTTAAAGAGAAGCGTTTTTTCTTTTATTTTCTCTTTTACAGATTGAGAAACTATTTTTCCATCTAAAATTTGCATGCCGCAAAAGTAAACAACTATTTGCTGAATTATGATTTAGTATTGGTTGCTTTTGGTTAAGTATTTATTACCTTGTAAGTGGATGTTTACAACTGCTATGAATATGAAAACATTTTTTCTATTATTAATCTTACCCGGCATTGCAATAAATGCAGCATTTACCCAATCACTCCGTTACACTTTGGCACAGCCTTATATAAGCTTATCGGCATACAGCCAACAGCAAAACGATCCTGTATCTTTTACCGGTAACCAGGCTGCCCTTGCTCAATCAAAAAATGCGGGAATAGGTGTGTATGGCGAAAGAAGATTTATGCTGAATGAAACAAGTGTTTATACGCTGGCTGCTTCGTTGCCTACCCGGTTGGGCAATTTTGGTGTGCAGTTGAATTATGCGGGCTTTAAAAATTTTAATGAAAATAAATTTGGGTTGGCTTATGCACGAAAATTGGGAAAGTTGGTAGATGTGGGCGTACAATTTAATTATTATGGATACCGGATTCCATCCTATGGAAATGCGTCGGCCATTAATTTTGAGATCGGGGCCATGCTGCATTTAACTGATAAATTAAATGCCGGTATACATGTATATAATCCTGTTGGTGGTAAACTGGCAGATGAAGAAAAAATAGCTTCTGCTTATAAAGTGGGATTGGGATATGATGCCTCTGAAAGGTTTTTTATCAGCAGTGAAGTTATTAAAGAAGAAGACAAAGCGGTGAATGTGATAGCGGGTTTACAATACCGTTTTGCCAAGCAGTTTTTTGCAAAAGCGGGCTTTATCAGTGAATCAACAACAGCTTATGCCGGCGCAGGGCTTGCATGGAAGAACCTGAGGCTTGATATTTCTTCAAGCTATCATCCGCAATTAGGGTTTTCTCCGGGTATATTATTGATCATGAACTTTAAATCGAGGGCTGAATGAGAGTTATTCATGTATTGGTATTTTTTTTGTTCATTGCTGTACATACGCATGCACAGGTAACAGAACCCATTACACCCGTTACTGAGCAGCAGCTTGAGAGTATAACTGAAAACAACGAAGACCTGGAGACCGAAGACGATTCTTACCTGCAACAAATGGTTCAGTATATCAATAACCCGATAAACCTGAACACAGCTGATGTTGCTGAATTGAACCAACTGCGGATACTTAGTCCCATGCAAATCCAGAACTTTATTTTGTACCGCACTTTGTTTGGTAAACTGGTTGACCTGTATGAGCTGCAGGCTGTGCCGGGCTGGGATATTGCCACCATCCAAAAAATAAGGCCATACATAAACGTGAGTTCAAAGATTTTAATTACGAACACTATAAGAAGCAGGTTACGGAATGGGGATCATAGTGTCCTGGTCAGGGTATCGCAGGTGCCGGAACGTTCAAAAGGTTATTTATTGGATTCTTCAACGGCAACAAATTTTTATCCGGGCTCGCCACAAAAAATTTTATTCCGGTATAAGTACATGTACAAGAATCTTTTTCAGTACGGAATAGTAGCTGAGAAAGATGCAGGCGAACAGTTCTTTAAGGGAAAACAAAAGCAGGGATTTGATTTTTATTCGGCACATATTTTTGTCCGTAAGATCGGTATCATCAGATCTTTAGCCATTGGCGATTTTACGGTAAATCTTGGCCAGGGCTTAACACAATGGCAAAGCCTGGCTTTTAAAAAAAGTGTGGATGTGATCAACATTAAAAGAGAGGCTGATGTTTTACGGCCTTATAATTCAGCCGGTGAAATTAACTTTCACCGTGGACTTGGAATAACGCTTGCAAAAAAGAACTGGCAACTTACCCTTTTTGGTTCTTATAAAAATATAGATGCGAATTTTGTAACAGATACATCTCAAAGCCAGGATGAGTTTATCTCTTCGTTGCAAACATCGGGGTATCACCGTACAAAAAGCGAATCAGATGATAAAGGCGTACAACGTCAACTTGCATTTGGCGGCAATTTTTCTTATCAATATAAACGGCTACACCTGGGCGTTAATGGTATTCACTATATGTTTAAACTGCCTTTGATAAAATCTACTGAACCTTATAATAAATATGCATTGAGCGGCAAAAGTTTTGGCAATTACAGTTTTGATTATGCATACACATTTAAGAACCTTCATTTTTTTGGAGAAGCTGCCTTCACTGCAAAACTGGATAAAGCTTTCATTAATGGTTTGATCTTCAGTGCTTCCTCACGGGTAGATATGAGTTTGTTATACCGCAATATTTCAAGAGCATATCAATCGCTTTATACTTCAGCTTTTACAGAAAGTACTTATCCCAATAATGAAAAAGGATTGTACGCAGGTATCTCAATAAAGCCAAATAATTCCTGGCGAATAGATGCCTATGCCGATTTTTATAAATTCCCCTGGTTGCGTTACCGGGTGGATGCGCCATCAACCGGGTCGGATTATTTAGTTCAACTGAATTATAAACCAAATAAACAGCTGGAGATCTATACAAGATACCATGCGGAATCGAAAGCCATTAACCTTAATCCCGATCAACTTACTTTATCACCTGTTGTTCAGCAGCCAAAAAAAAACTGGCGTACCCAGGTTAGTTATAAGGTAAATGCTACTGTTTCCCTTCGAAACAGAATAGAAATGGTTTGGTTTGATAAAAAGGGCAATGCTCCTGAACAGGGGTTTTTAACCTATTTTGATGTTATATATAAACCCCTGCTTAAGCCTTATTCTGCAAGCCTGAGATTGCAGTATTTTGAGACGGATGGGTATAATAGCCGCTTATATGCCTATGAAAACGATGTTTTATATAGTTTTTCGATACCGGTTTTCTATGATAAAGGTTACAGATATTATATAAATATCAACTATGACATTAACAAAAAAATTGCCTTGTGGGTTAAGTGGGCACAAACGATCTACAAGGACAAAACCCTTGTTGGTAGCGGACTGGATGAAATAAATGGTAATACAAAAAGTGAAATAAAGCTTCAGGCCATATATAAATTTTAACAAATTTTCAAACCAAAGCAGCTATTTAAAATCGATCCTTGTCCTTATATAGGATACAAACTGAGGAAAATTAATTTAACATTATTTTGACGTTAAGAAATTATCCTTATTTTTACAAATCATTAAACTTAATTAAATGCACATGAGAAGATTTTTATCACTGTTTACAATGTTGATGCTCTGTGGGGTA
>JBDSXS010000129.1:0-4962 GCA_039926045.1 Ferruginibacter sp. | reverse complement strand
GGGTATTGGAAAAAAAGTACGCCACAATACAAAAAACTGGTGACCGGGTTATTACTTTTTGCATTATTCAACAGCTCAGATGTTTTTTTGTTGCTCAGGATGAAGGAAAGCGGCTTAACTGATACGGCTGTGATCGGGGTTTATATTTTTTACAACCTCGTGTTTGCTTTACTGGCTTATCCAATTGGTATACTTGCGGATAAATTAGGTTTGAAAAAAATATTCATTACCGGGCTTTTTATTTTCAGCCTTGTATATATTGGCTTTGCTTTCAACAATAACCTTATTGTGTTTTTATTCTTATTCTTTTTATATGGTGTGTATGCTGCGGCTACCGAAGGTATTTCAAAAGCCTGGATCAGCAATATTACAGATAAAGCTGAAACGGCTACAGCCATTGGGACGTATTCCGGGTTTCAAAGTATTGCTGCATTAATAGCCAGCAGCCTTTGCGGTTTACTGTGGTATAATTTTGGGGCCATGTTCACTTTTTTGGTAACCGCTTTCGTAACCATTATTGTGATCATTTATTTGGCTTTTTATAAAAGAACTGAAGTGATCATTTCGTAACTTGCTTGTACTACGTAGCTTTAGCGAAGTAGTACTTGCACTACTCAGCTTAGCGTAGTAGTAATCAAATTTTATTTTTATGGAATCGTATGATACAGTTGTAGGAGCACTGAACGGATTAAAAGCAAGGGGCTATACTACCAATTTCAATATAGCCTTCGATAAGATCATGTGCTCAGAAACCCAGGCCTGCTTAAACCCCAACGAGTTTGAAATAGTGGAGGTACACAGGTTTGAAGGCAACAGCAATCCTGCAGATGAAGATGTGGTGTATGCAGTTGAATCCATAAACGGGAAAATGAAAGGTGTGATCAGCAGCGCTTTTGGTTTATATGCTGATTCCGTATCAACAGAAATGATCCGCAAACTTTCCATGAATCGTTAAAAAAAATCCATAACCTTATAGTATGAACAGAAGAAAATTCTTACAGCTGGGTGCAGTAACAGCTCCTTTATTAGCAGCAAAGAGATCGGTAGCCAGTAGCTTTGACCAAACAACAAAACCCATTGTTATTTCTACCTGGGATAGCGGCATGGCTGTAAATGCCGAAGCCTGGAAGATATTATCTACAAAAGGAACTGCATTGGATGCGGTGGAAGCCGGTGCCATGCATATAGAGAATGAACTCAATTGTTGTGTTGGGCTGGGTGGTTACCCTGACCGGGATGGTATTGTAACATTGGATAGCTGCATTATGGATCATAAGTCCAATTGCGGCGCTGTTGCCGGCATAGAAAGAATTAAACACCCGGTTTCTGTGGCCCGGAAGGTGATGGAAAAAACACCGCATGTAATTTTGGTTGGGGCAGGTGCACAACAGTTTGCCCTTGAGAACGGGTTTGCGCTGGAAAGCGGCAAGCTATCAGAATCTGCACAAAAAGCGTATGATGAATGGCTGAAAAAAAGTGAATACAAACCGGTGATCAATATTGAGAACCTGCCTACCGGACAGGCAGGCAAAAAACAGAATGGCCCTTTTGCACCCAATTTTTTTGACGATGGTACGGTTAATCATGATACTATGGGTTTGGTTGCTATGGATTCTACAGGGAATTTATCCGGTGCAGTAACAACAAGCGGCATGGCTTTTAAATTACATGGCCGCGTGGGCGACTCTCCCATTATTGGTGCCGGTTTATTTGTAGACAATGAGATCGGTGCAGCAACCAGCAGTGGTACCGGCGAAGAAGTGATCCGTATTTGCGGAACACATCTGGTGGTGGAATTCATGCGGCAGGGCTACTCACCCGAGATGGCCTGTAAAAAAGCAGTGCAGCGGATCGTGAACAGGGATAAAGTAAAAGCAAAAACATTGCAGGTTGGTTTTTTAGCATTGAATAAAAAAGGTCAGTATGGGGCTTATGCTATACAGAAGGGATTTGTGTATAGTGTGAAGAGTAATAATGAAAATAAAGTTCATGAATCAAAATTTCTCATCTAAGAAATACTCAATGATCAATGCTCAATTTTCAATATTCAACGTGAGCCCCATTGAAAATTGATCGTTGAACATTGAACATTGAAAATTTATATGAATTTCAAATTAGAAATAATAGGTTTCAACATTGAAAGCTGCATCCTTGCACAGGCTGCCGGCGCCAACCGTATTGAATTGTGCGATAATCCCGGCGACGGCGGCACTACACCCTCTTATGGTTTTATAAAAAAAGCCAGGGAAGTTTTACATATTGAATTGTATGCCATGATACGGCCTAGGGGCGGTGATTTTTTTATAGTGATGAAGAGTTTGAGATCATGAAAACTGATGTGCAGACTTGCAAACAATTGGGTTGCGATGGCGTGGTGATTGGTATGTTAAACCAGGACGGTTCTGTAGATAAAGATCGTTGTAAAAAATTGGTTGAACTGGCCTACCCTATGGGTGTTACATACCAGCGGGCATTTGACAGGGTTAAAGATCCGTTTGCAGCACTGGAAGACATTATTGAAACAGGTTGTGAGAGAATTTTGACCAGCGGGCTTGTGCCCAGTTGTCTTGATGGAGCTCCGTTAATAGCGCAATTGATCAAACAGGCAGATGAAAGGATCATTATTATGCCGGGAAGTATGTTACGATCAACCAATGTGGCTGATATTGCAAAAATTACCGGTGCCCGTGAATTTCATACCTCTGCAAGAATAAATATTAATGGCAAAATGAATTATTCAAACAGTGCGATGAAGGAAAATCTACAAACCGTTTCGGTTGATGAAGAAGAAGTAAAGAGTATCATTGATAAATTAAAGGATCTCTGAAATGAAATTCTGCTCCATCCTTTTAATCCTTTTAATCCTTTTAATCAATCTAATCCCCGTTCATACAAATGCCCAAAACATTTCCATCGAATTAAACAGAAGCTGGCAGTTCAAAAACCAAAAAGAAAACAAATGGTATAAAGCCACTGTGCCAGGCACCGTGCATACCGATTTGCTTGCCAACAAATTGATACCCGATCCTTACTTTAGAGATAATGAAAGCAAACTACAATGGATAGATAAAGCTGATTGGCAATATAGAACTGTTTTTAATGTTGATGGTTCAACGTTTTCTAAAAAAAATATTGAACTGGTATTTGATGGCCTTGATACTTATGCTGATATTTATCTTAATGGCAAACTAGTCCTACAGGCAGATAACATGTTCCGGGGCTGGACAGTAAATGTGAAGCCATTAATTAAAAGAACCAATAATGAATTGCTGATCAAATTTTCATCAGCGCAAAAAAAAATAGATAGTATAGCTAAATCAAAGCTACCACTGGTATTACCGGATAATAACCGGGTGTATGTTCGTAAAGCGCAATTTCAGTTTGGTTGGGATTGGGGGCCTAAGTTTGTGGGGTGTGGTTTGTACAAGAAAATAAGTTTGAACGCATGGGATGATGTTATTATAACAGGCTTAAGAGTACTTGGCACAGATAAGTTTATTGAAAATTTTCCAGAATGGAAAGAGGATGGAGATGTTTATAATGGAAGTTTAAAAATTGAAGTGAGTTTCAGATCGCGTACTATTGATTCTCTAGAAATAATGCTATCGGATGTATTGTTTAATGATTATTTTAATGGCTATCCAGATGTACCTTTAGATTCTCACTATCTTTTTAAAAATAAAATAGGCATCCATCTTAAACCAACAATTGGATTAAATAATGCAATAGTTTTTATCCCATTTCGAAAGTTTACTAATTGGCAGCCAGACGAAATCAAAAATGATTACATAAATAAATTAAATGCGGAAATTTTTGATTTTGAAATGTCAGAAGGATTTCGAAATGGAGATGCAAAGACATATTTTATAGCACAATGTAAAAATGGACTTATCCAGCAAAAAGACTCAATCGGTAATTCTTTTTATTTTGAACAAAACGGCAAACCCATTTACGTCAAAGGTGCCAACTGGATACCCGGAGATGTTTTTTTACCCAGGCTTACAAAAAAAGATTATCGGAAAATGTTGTTAAGCGCCAAAGATGCAAACATGAATATGCTCCGTGTTTGGGGAGGTGGTGTGTATGAGTCTGATGATTTTTATGATCTCTGCGATTCACTGGGCATGATGGTTTGGCAGGATTTTATGTTTGCCGGCGGTATGTATCCCGGTGATGAGGCATTCATGAATAATGTGCGGGAAGAAGTTAAATATCAAATTAGAAGATTACGACATCACCCCTGCATTGTATTATGGTGTGGTAATAACGAAATGGAAGAAGCCTGGAAGAACTGGGGCTGGCAGGGACAGTTTAATTTACATGGAACCGATTCCGCTAAAGTATGGAACGATTATAAGCGCCTGTTCCAGGACAGCCTGAAAAAATGGGTTGATGAATTTGATGGCATGCGTCCTTATGTTTCCACTTCCCCAAAAAATGGTTGGGGACATAAGGAAAGTTTTACCGAAGGCGATAGCCATTATTGGGGTGTATGGTGGGGACTGGAAGGCTGGGAAGCTTTTGAAAATAAAACGGGAAGATTTGTAAGTGAATACGGCATGCAGTCCATGCCCAACTGGAATACGATAAATAGCTTTACAAATGCTTCAGACAGGTATATTCAATCGCCGGTTATACAATCACATCAAAAAGCAAGTGATGGATTTAAAAAACTTGATCATTATTTAACCCGTTACTTTATTGATTCAACAAAACTCAGCCACCTTTCTTTGGAAGATTATACTTATCTATCTCAATGCCTGCAGTATTATATTTTGAAGAATAGCATTGCAGTGCACCGCAGTAAATACCCGGCAAATATGGGTACTTTATTATGGCAGTTAAATGATTGCTGGCCCGTTACCAGCTGGAGTATCACAGATTACAGCCGTCAGCCAAAAGCAGCATGGTATGCGGTTAAAGAAGCATATAGGGATGATGTGTTACCGGTTAAGGATCCGG
>JBDSXS010000128.1:0-3366 GCA_039926045.1 Ferruginibacter sp. | reverse complement strand
ATCTATGTACTAAGGGTAGGAGATAAGACCGTAACAGGTAAACTTACAAATATCAAGTAGTTCATAATAGTAAAAACCAAACAAAACATGAGGCTGTCTCTTTTTGAGACAGCCTTTTTTTATACAGTTGGGCTTGGAGTTTTTTCTAATGCATTATAATTTTACAAACATCTTATTTGCTCTTGTGCTGTCATTTTCAATAATAATGGAATATTGCCCCGGCGGGAGATCTGAAATATTAACCAGCAACAGGTTAGTTCCTTCATTAAATATTTTATAAAATGACCTCAGTTTTTGTCCTTGTAAATTAAATATGCTGCAATTATATTTTCCGGGATATTCAATGCCTGTTCTCACATTTAAAACATTTGAAGCAGGGTTATTCATGCTTATCTGGATACCTGGTGATCTTTCCCGCTTTATATGGATCACATTACTGAGCGCCTGCCTGCCTTGGGGATCAACCTGTTTTAATCGGTAATAATTTTCTGCAGAAGGGTATGGATCTTCAAAATTGTATACTACATTTTCGCTGCCGGCTAAGCGGCTGTTTATTTTGCCTGCCGTGACGAAATCAATTCCATTGCCTGATCTCTCTACCAGGTAATATCCGCCAGATTCACGCAATGTTGTCCATTTAAGAATATTCGATTGATCTGTTTGCCATCCTGAAAAATACCTGATATTCCCTGCTAAAACACCTATTATATTAAGCCCGTTTATCTGGTAAGAACAATTCGACCCTGAAATTCCATCAATGGCAACATATACCCTGGTGCCTGCGGGTAACTGGTTGGTGGTAGCTTGTATGGTTGTACCCGAGCCGTTTGTACAATTGATCCACTCTAAGGCCGAGCAATTGCCTTTGAAAAACCCGATCTGGAAACCACTGTTGTTATTTGAAGCGCCATTGTCACAATGAATATTGGTTATATTAATCACACTATACCCGGTCCTTAAAACATAAAATTGATACCAGGCGGTATTTTCAAGTGTAAGGGCGCACAGCTGTGAAGGAAGTACACCAGGGCCCGGATGGTCGCAGGCATTATTATCAGCGATCTTAGTCGTGCTGAGAGACGTTGCACCAAAACAATCATCATTTACGGGTAAAAAATGTTGCCCCGCAATTTTTATCGTACAGGCTGTAGAAGTCTTTACCCTGAGATAATAGGTTGTATTAGGAATGATCGATAAATTTTCATTGGGTGCCCATAGTCCATAACCACGATAAAAGCACATGCTTGAACTGGATAGCATGGATGAGCAGGAAGTATAGAATGCTACTTCACATGAAGCGCTGTCTGAAACAGTTATATTTAATAGCGGGCACTGGCCTTGTGCATTGCTGGTAAATTTAAACCAGGTAACCGGTGTCGTCCCGTTATTCGTGCATAGCACATTCGCTCCCGTACCGGAAGAAGTAGCGTATGGCCTTAAAACCCCGTCTAAACTTAGTATAATTGAAGTAGCGCAACTCGTTCCTTGCGAAAAAGCAATAAATGGCATGATCAGCCATATACACAGTAATATGAAATTACGGTTCATGATAGGATACGGATTCTCTTATATATAATCGGAAAAACTGCTTTTTTATTATAATATAAACACGCTTTTTACCCAATAAGGCTAAAAT
This sequence comes from Ferruginibacter sp., assembly GCA_039926045.1. Classification (GTDB taxonomy): domain Bacteria; phylum Bacteroidota; class Bacteroidia; order Chitinophagales; family Chitinophagaceae; genus Ferruginibacter. Next base: position 1,730 of record JBDSXS010000128.1, on the reverse strand, counting down.
CGGGTAAATACTACATAAAATACCGCAAAATCCTATGAATACTGATATTGCAGCTGTAATTGCAGTCACTTTTCAACAACATTCAAAATTAGCAGGCACATTTTATTTGCTGAGCAGAAGGTTTTTTATAAATGGTAATTGCCAACCCTGTTTTTAACTTACCTTCAAACTCAAATTTATTTATGAAAAACTTTTTATTTTCCCTGCTTACAGTAACAACATTGTCGGTTAATGCACAACAGAGCGATTCAGCTTTTAGCATTACAGGCAAGTTTGAAAAAGTAAATACCGGTAAATTATACCTCACCGTTTACGGTGATAACAGCGTAATTAAAGATTCTGCTGAGATCAGTAATGGGGCTTTTGCTTTTAAAGGGAATGTGCAGAAACCTTCCACAGCTTTTCTTACCCTGAAAGACCATAAAGACGATAACCTGAGATTTTTTGTAGAACCGGGAACAATGTCCATAACTGGAGCAGGAGATAAATTAAAAGAACTTTTGATCAGCGGATCTGTTGTAAATGCAGATGATAAAAAACTTGCCGCCTTTCTTAAACCCATAAAGGAAGAAGAAGAAAAATATTACAATGCTTATGATGAGGCTGCTAAAAATAAGAACCAGGCTGCCATTGACAGTCTTGATGAGTTGGAAATGGCGATGACTCAACGTAAGAGAGTTTTTATCAAACAATTTGTATTGGCCAATCCCGCCGCTGTTCGCAGTGCTATGGCAATATCTGATAATTACGCTTACTATGCCGAAGCCAGTGAAGTAGAGCCTTTGTATAATGCATTGAATGCTGCTGTAAAAAGATCGGCAAATGGGGAAGCCGTTAAAAAAATGCTGGATATTTATAAAACAGTTGCCATAGGCCAGGTTGCGCCTGACATTACGCAGTTAGACACAACCGGGAATACTTTAAGCCTTTCATCACTGAAAGGAAAATATGTGTTGGTTGATTTTTGGGCAAGTTGGTGCGGCCCCTGCCGAAAGGAAAACCCGAATATTGTAAAAGCATACAAAACCTACCATGCAAAGGGACTGGAGATCTTTGGTGTTTCGTATGATAATGAAAAAGGCAGGCCCAAATGGAAAAAAGCAATTGTTGATGATGGTTTGATCTGGAAGCAGGTGAGTGATCTGCAGGGGTGGAAGAATTCAACATCTGAACAATATTATATCAAGGCCATCCCATCCAATTTACTGCTGGATAAAGAAGGGAGGATCATTGCAAAAAATCTGTTCGGAAAAAAATTAACTGATAAACTGTCGGAATTACTTAACTGATCTGGATTCAAATTTATTAACCGGTCTCGCCATAAGCGAGGCCTTTTTTTATCCTAACCTCCATAATATCTATTTGTTCATCTGCCCCTGATAAGATAAATTTGCATCTTCATAATAAATCATACAAATGCGACAAATTGCCTTTAGAGAAGCGCTTAGAGAAGCCATGCAGGAAGAAATGAGAAGAGACGAGACGGTTTTTTTAATGGGAGAGGAGGTAGCAGAATACAATGGTGCTTATAAAGTAAGCCAGGGTATGCTGGATGAGTTTGGAGAAAAAAGAGTTATTGATACACCAATTGCCGAGCTTGGGTTTACTGCTATTGCTGTAGGTGCTGCGCAAAGTGGCCTTCGCCCGATCGTAGAATATATGACCTGGAACTTTGCAGTTCTTGCCTTAGATCAAATATTAAATACTGCTTCTAAAATGCTGGCAATGAG
>JBDSXS010000127.1:0-13383 GCA_039926045.1 Ferruginibacter sp. | reverse complement strand
ATGATGCTACCGGCGATTACAATATTTACTATAAAGAATTCATATCCCTCTGGGCCATCCAAACCTTTTTTACCTATTGCATCCGGCTGCTCTTTTTGAACAGCGCAAAATCACAGTTGAACAAAGGATCTGTTTTTTTCAATACCCTCATTATAGGCGCCAGTACCAATGCGGCCAATCTTTACCGCTCCATCATCAGCAACAAAGAAAAAACAGGCTACCGCATTACAGGCTTTGCCAATGCCAATGGCCATTCAGGCTCTTCGCTTCCGGAGGGTATCATTAATTTAGGCAATGCTGATGATGCAGCCTCCATCATCGGGGCCAATGAAATTGAAGAAGTAATTATTGCCGTAGAAAAAAAAGAAAGGGCCCAGCTGGAGAAGATATTGCAGCTGCTGAGCGATCATGAAGTGAACATAAAACTAACCGCCGATACCGTAGATATCATCAGCGGTTCCATCAAGAGCAATAATGTACTGGGTATTCCTTTGATCGAGTTGCAATCGGGATTGATGCCCCAATGGCAACAGAATATTAAAAGGCTATTGGATATTGTGGCGAGCGTTTTAAGTATCATCGTTCTTTTGCCCTTATTTATTTACACGGCCATCAGGGTAAAATTATCTTGCAAAGGAAATCTGTTCTATTTGCAGGAACGCATTGGATACAAGGGCCGTTCGTTCACCATGATCAAATTCAGGAGTATGATACCCGATGCTGAAAAGAACGGGCCTGAACTCAGCAGTGATCATGATCCACGCATAACCCAATGGGGCAAAGTGATGCGTAAATGGAGGCTGGATGAACTGCCTCAATTATTGAATATCATCAAAGGCGAGATGAGCCTTGTTGGTCCCAGGCCCGAAAGGAAATTCTATATTGATAAGATCGTGCAGCAACACCCTGAGTATAATTTTTTATTTAAAGTAAAACCCGGTCTCAGCAGCTGGGGCATGGTTAAATTTGGTTATGCCGAAACAGTTGAAGAAATGATCGAACGCATGCCTTACGACCTGATGTATATTGAAAATGTATCGCTGGCTTTGGATTTTAAAATAATGCTGCATACGGTTAAGATCATTTTGTCGGGGAAGGGGAAGTAAGGGGATTAGGAATGGAGAATTAAGAATTAGGAATTAGGAATTAAGGAAAACTCAATATCAGTATTTAGAATCCGGAATTTTTACCGCGGAGGCGCAAAGACGCGGAGAAGCGAAGATCCAGTATCTGGTACCCAGCATCTAGTATTCACTATATTCCCCCGTTTTAGTTATTTTTGGTAAAACAATTCGTCTTGAAAAGAGCCTGCTTATTACTGATCCTGTTCTACTGCCAACTGCCAACTGCCAATTGCCAACTTGCCTCCTCCTACTGGCAGCAACAGGTTAATTACAAAATTGATGTAACGCTTAAAGATGTTGATAATACCCTGGATGGATTTGTAAAGATGGATTACTATAATAATTCTCCTGATACCTTGTACTTCATCTGGATACATCTTTGGCCCAACGCTTTTAAAAACGACAGGACAGCTTTTACCGATCAAACGCTTGAAAATGGCAGCACCGCATTTTATTTCAGCAATAATGATAAGCGTGGTTATATTAACCGCCTCGATTTTAAAGTAAATGGTGAGGTTGCCAAAACCGAAGACCATCCGCAACACCAGGACATCATCAAACTTATTTTACCCAAACCCATTGCGCCAAAAAGCAATGCAAAAATAGAAACGCCTTTTCATGTAAAACTACCGTATGCATTTTCACGTGGCGGGCATGTTGACCAGGCTTACTGGATCACACAATGGTATCCCAAACCCGCCGTGTACGACAGGAAGGGCTGGCACCCGATTCCTTATTTGGACCAGGGTGAATTTTATGCAGAGTTTGGCAATTACGAAGTGCAGATAACTTTACCGGAAAATTATGTGTTGGCCGCTACCGGCGACCTGCAAAGTGAAAGTGAAATACAATGGTTAAAGAACAGGAAACCTTTTACGAGGGAACCGAAACCCAAACTTAAAAAAAAACCGGGACAAAAAAAGCAGGTTGAAGAACCGGCGGTATCCTCTTCATCAAAAACAAAGACCCTGTTGTACAAACAGGATAATGTGCATGATTTTGCCTGGTTTGCTGACAAGACCTATTCCGTAAAAACTGATACCCTGCAATTGCCTTCCGGCAAAATAATTACAGCCAATGTTTTTTATTACAGCGAACACAGCGATGTGTGGAATAACAGTATTGCCATGATCAAAAGGGCCATACTCACCAAAAGCAAATGGCTGGGTGAATACCCGTATAATGTGGTTAGTGTTGTTGATGGTGGCAATGGCGGTGGCATGGAGTACCCGACCATTACTTTACTGGATGATGGCGGTTCAGAAAAAATGCTCGACTTTGTTATAAATCATGAAGTGGGCCATAACTGGTTCCAGGGCATTTTAGGAACCAATGAACGTACACATCCCTGGATGGACGAGGGCTTAAACACGTATTATGATAACCGCTATTCACTGCAACAATATGGCAATACAAACCTGGAGATCTTACCGATCAAATCTCCATTTATAAATAAGCGGATGCCGGATGATATTCAACATACTATACTGCAAACAGTAACGGGCATTAAGAAAGACCAGCCCATTGAAACAAGCGGTGAAAAATTTACCATACTCAACTACAATATGATCGCCTATACTAAAACCGGCGACTGGATGAAATTACTGGAAGATGAACTGGGTAGGGAAGTATTTGACAAAGGCATGCAGACCTATTATGAACGCTGGCATTTTAAACACCCCTACCCCGAAGATCTTAAAAAAGTAATGGAAGAAGTGAGTGGAAAAAACCTGGATGCAACTTTTTCATTATTGAATAAAAAAGGAGAACTGAAACCGGCAACAAAAAAAGATATCCGCTTTGCTTCTTTTTTCAGCATGAAAGAAACCGATAAGCACAATTACATTTTTGCTTCTCCTGCCATTGGTTATAATTTTTATGACAAGCTGATGTTGGGAGTTTTAGTCCATAACTATACCCTGCCCCTGAATAAGTTCCAATTTGTGATTGCGCCTTTATATGCCACCAAAAGCAAACAGCTTAATGGCATTGGCAGGTTGAGCTACAGCCTGTATCCCGGCACTAACGGGCAAAAATTTGAAATTGCTCTTGCAGGCGCAACATTTTCCGGCGATAATTTTACAGACTCCACCAACACAACACATGCCCAACGTTTTTCTAAAATAGTGCCCTCGCTAAAATATGTTTTTGCAAATAAGAGCCCGAGGAGCAGCATGACCAAGTTCATACAATGGAAAACTTTTTTGATCAATGAACAGGGTTTATCATTTACAAGAGATACCATCAACCAGGTTGATGTGATTACTTATCCTACAGAATCGAGGTATGTTAACCAGTTAAGGTTTGTGGTTGAGAATAACAGGGTGCTGTATCCTTACAAAGCGGAACTACAGGTTGAACAGGGAGAAGGTTTTGCCAGGCTTGCCTTTACCGGTAATTATTATTTCAATTACGCCAAAGGTGGCGGCATGAATGTGAGGGTATTTGCCGGCAAATTTTTCTACCTGGGCGATAAGACCTTCATCAAACAATTTGAAACAGACCGTTACCACCTGAACATGACCGGCCCCAAAGGCAATGAGGATTATACCTACAGCAATTATTTTGTAGGGCGTAATGAGTTTGATAAATTTTCCAGCCAGCAGATCATGATGAGGGATGGCGGTTTTAAAGTGCGTACCGACTTCCTGAGTGATAAGGTGGGAAGATCAGATGAATGGCTGGCTGCGGCTAATTTTACAACAAATATTCCCAATGCCATAAATCCACTGGCTGTATTACCTTTTAAACTCCCGATCAAAGCTTTTATTGATATTGGTACTTATGCCGATGCCTGGAAAAAGAATGCGGCAACCGGCAGGTTGATTTATGATGCAGGTCTGCAGTTGTCTTTGTTCAACAACATCCTTAATATTTATTTCCCAATATTATATAGTAAGGTGTACAAGGATTATTTTAAATCAACCATCCCTGACAAAAGATTTGCAAAAAATATCGCTTTCAGCATCGACCTGCAAAATATAAACCTGAAGAAACTAGTCCCGCAAATTCCATTTTAATTGTGGCAATCCATTACCTCACATACCAACAGATCGATAAAAAAAAATGGGATGCCTGTATTGATACAGCTTCAAACGGTTTGATCTATGCCTATTCTTATTACCTGGATGCCATGGCAAAGAACTGGGATGGATTGGTGCTTAATGATTATGAATCCGTAATGCCGCTTACCTGGAATAAAAAATATGGCATTCATTATTTATACCAGCCACCCTTTACTGCCTGCCTTGGCGTTTTCGGAAAAGAACTTAGTCCCGAAACCATTGACTCGTTTTTAAAAGCCATACCTGACAAATTCAGGTATTGGGATATCTATCTCAATTATGGCAACTTTTTTGAGTTAACCGGTTTTACTTTATACCAACGAATGAATTACGTGTTACCGCTGCATGATAATTATGAAAGCATTCATGACCTGTACAGGCATAGTACCAAACGCAATATTAAAAAAAGTGAAAAACTGGCCCTTGTCATTAATAAAGACATTGCGGTTGCCGAAGTGATCTTACTGGCAAGAGAACAGTCAAAGGATTTTGATAAGATAGCTGCTAAAGATTTTGATAACTTTAAAATACTATACCGGCTTCTCAACAAAAAAGAAAAAGCCACCACCTATGGTGTGTATACAAAGGATGGGGAATTGCTTGCTTCGGCAGTGTTTTTCTTTTCGCATAATAGGGCTTATTATATCCTGGTCGGCAATCATCCCAATGGTAAAACCCTGGGAGCATCTCATGCGCTCATCAATGCATTTATTAAGGACCATGCAGGCGAAAATATTAGTTTAGATTTTGAAGGAAGCGATGCCAGGAGCCTGGCCTTTTTTTACAGCAGCTTTGGTGCAAGGGAAGAAAAATACAGTGCCATTAAATTAAACAGGCTTCCGGCGCCAATAAAGTGGTTGAAGAAAGCATAATTGAAACTAAGTAAATCATATCATACCCCAAATAACTCATGAAAAGATATTTACTTTTTATCATAGTACTGCATAGTGCTTGTCAGGCAAGCTATGAAAAGAAAGCTGCTGAAACAGATTGTAATAAATTTAAAAAGGGCAGATTCTTTCATCAATCGCAAGGAGATCCGACTATATATAAAATTGAAAGAACTGACTCAATTCAAACAGAAATTATAGGGAAAACAGGAGATTTTGTAAAACTTAAGATCAGATGGACAGGGCCATGTACATATGAATTAACTTTTTTAAATCAACATATGTATAGTATGGATTCAATTTCTGAATCTCTTCAAAAAAGTTTGAAGGTAAAGGTTGAAATAACTAATGTGAGAAATGACACTTGTTTCGTAATTACAGATAATGGAAGTCAGCAATTACCTGGCATTGTTTATATCGACAAAAAATAATAATTTACGTGTAATATAGAAAACAACGAATTAAATTATTGCAGACATAATACTAATTCACGAATTTCGGTTGGTGAGGACACCAACGGATAAGTTAATCAACATTTTTAAATTAATTACTGATCTCTGAGCGGGACTCTAACTCGATCATCACATTTCTTGCAAACAGCATTAATAGTTCCTTTTCTTTTTCTGTATAGTTTCGGGGTTCTTTACCAACAACGCAAACGGTTCCTATATTAAAGCCTTCAGCAGTAACGATTGGTGCAGCGGCATAAGACCGAAGCCCAAAATCACCTATGACAAGCGGGTTACTCAGCAGGCAGGGCTCTTTTAACGCATCCGGAAAGACCGTTGGCTCAGTGTCAAGGATAGCCAGTGAACAAAGGCTGCTTCCCCTGTCAACTTTATTTACCCCTTCCATTCCAACATTACCTTTAAAATAAACATCTTCCTCCCCAACAAGTGAAATAAGGGCGATCTCCGTGTTAAATGTCCGGGCTATGATCTGGGCAAGGTTTGAAAAATATCTATCGGGAAGTTCATTAAGAATATTAAAATATTCAAGCGCCTTTAATCGTAGTTTATCATTTTCAGGAATGATGGGTTTATTAAATGTATTGATCATAATGAATGAAGTATGTTTAGTCCTGTCATTAAAAGAATTTTACTTTTTAATAACCTGCTTATTTTTTCCCTGTTCTTTTTCTCTGATCTTTTGCCGATCGATTTGATGATCATCCATGTTTTGCCCAGGTTGAGGCCTAAAAATATAAGTGGGTTCGACGGATGCAGCCCCATCCGGTCAAAACTCATTCTTGGAATATTCAGTAAATTATTTGCAGCAGAAAGCGTATCGAGTTCTGTTGAAAAAGCCATGTTTATATTATTATTGCGGAGATAATTCATTTCCCTTTCACCATAATCCAAACCAGGCAATCCATTTGGGAAGGCAAAATATTTAACGGGTTTACCGGTCAGCGCTTCAAGCCTTTTTATTGAAGCTGTTATCTCGTGGTTGCTGTCTGAATCATTTTCATTTTTTAAAATAGGGTGTTTTAAACTATGGGCACCGAGGGTTACCAGGTCAGATAAGGCTAATTCCTGTAGTTGTTCTAAATTGATATTGCCGGGCGCCTTGATACCACAATTTGTTTTTTGCTGGTATATCTCCATTACATTCTCTATCACCTGTATAGATAAACTTTTAAAAATTATTTTGAATGGTGTTTTACTTATCTTACCGGGTGAGATATTTAACTGTTCCGATAATATCTCCTTGATCGTTTTTTCATCATAGTCATGCACTTCCTGGAACCAGTAATTTGTGTTTTTGCTGATCACATCAGGCGATATAAAAAGAGAGACCGGCACCTGGTGTTTCTTCAAAACGGGAAATATTACATCGTAAAATGACCTGTCACCATCATCAAAACTGATGTGGCAAACATTTTTCATTTCTTTTTTGTCCTTAAGCAATTGTTCCAGTTCATGTATAGAAACCAGGCGGTACCTTGTCTTTAGCGCTACAATTATTTTTTCGAACAAGGGGCCGTTACTTTCTTTATGAAAAACCAGAACCAGACTTTTTCCCATATTGCAACTTACTTAATAAGTTCAGAAAACAGCACTTACTTCAATCCTAAGTTTAAAAATCTTATAAATATGATACATATTAGCCAAAATGAAAGAAGCCTGGATGCCCGATAGGAAAAACTTAATTAGACATATTGTAAATAATCGTAAATTTCATTTGCGCAATAAAAATTTTCTTACCGGTGGCGTCCACCCAACAGTAGCTTTTACGGAACACAACAAATAAATTATTGCAGACATAATTTCGGTTGGTAGGGCGCAACCGATAAGTTAAGGGTTTTAATTTATTGAGAGCAAGTGTTCCGCTATTACAAGGTCAACCGGCCTGGTGATCTTAAAATTATTCTCCTCCCCTTCTACCAATTTTACTTTCAGACCAAAAGCTTCTACCACCGTGGCTTCATCGGTAAATTTATCCTTGTAATCGATCTGGTAGGCGGGCAATAATATTTTGCTGTGAAAGGTTTGCGGGGTTTGTACCAGTTTTACGGCAGCTCTTTCCAATGCCTCATTATCATCAGCAGTAACCAAACGAACACTATCCTTACTGTCGATAACAGGTATGGCCGAACCGTTCTCAATAGCTGCCTCATAACAACGCCTGATCAGGTCAACACTTACCAGGCAACGAACTGCATCATGAATAAAAATCATACTCTCTTCATTCACCAGCTGCAACCCGCTCTGTACCGAGTGAAACCTGGTTCTGCCGCCAACAGCAAGCTGGATCCGGTCATAATCAAAGAATGCATCAATAACCTCCTGGCCTGCAGCTGTATGATCCTCGGGCAAAACTAAAATAATTTGAAGGTCATTATAGGCCTGCAAAAAACTATTGATGGTATAATATAGAACCGGTTTCCCCTTTAATAATAAAAATTGTTTTGGGGTAGTGTTATTCATCCGGCTACCGGTTCCCCCGGCAACTATAATGGCAAATTTTTTCATGGTGTTTTAGTTGTCAGGCCACTAAGCAGGGCCTTAGCAATAAATACAAAGGGCAAATAGTGGCCAGACAACTTAGTTTATTTTTTGGTTATTTACGTGTCTGGCCACTAACGGGTCTCTAACTAAAATAAAAAAGTATTAGTAGTGGCCTGACACGTATCAGTCTTTATAAATTCCGATCATGTTCTCTCCATTGCTGTTCCTCATTCCCCGATACATACCGGCACTGTTAAATATCATTGCCACATTTCCTTTTGCATCCACACCGATCATGCCACCCTCTCCATCCATCTTCACCAATTTAACATTCACCACTTCGTGCATGGCTTCTTTCAAACTCATGCCTTTGTATTCCATCAAACAACTCACATCGTGCGCCGCAACAGCACAAATAAATGGCTCACCGTGGCCGGTACAGCTGATCGCACAGGTGTTGTTATTGGCATAAGTACCTGCGCCAATTAATGGGCTGTCACCGATGCGGCCATATTTTTTATTGGTCATACCACCCGTACTTGTTGCGCCGGCAATATTTCCGTTCATGTCGCAGGCTACTGCACCAACAGTCCCGAATTTTTTATCTTTCATCAATTCTTCCAGTCCCTGGTGCGTATGGTCCAGTGAATAATTATCGCTGTCCCTGATCTCTTTCCATTGATCATACCTGAACTGTGAGAAAAAATATTCATCCGGTTCTAATTTAATACCCTGCTTGATGGCAAAATCATTGGCGCCTTTCCCGCTTAAAAAAACATGGTTGCTGTTCAGCATCACTTCTGTAGCCAACTCGATAGGGTTACGTACATTCCTGATACCGGCAACTGATCCTGCCGACAGGTCCTTTCCATCCATGATAGCCGCATCCATTTCCTGCACACCTTTTTTTGTAAAAACAGAACCCCTGCCGGCATTGAATAAGAGATTATCTTCCAAAACAACGATAGAAGCCTTAACGGCATTAACTGCCGAACCGCCTTCTTCAAGAACTGCATAACCTGCAGCCAGCACTTCTTCCAGGCCATTGATATAAGCCCGCTCCAGGTCAGCTGTCATGTCTGTTTTTAATATAGTGCCGGCGCCGCCGTGAATGGCTAATGAAAATTGTTGCATACGTGCTATTGGGTATTTAATATTGCCCAAAAATATCTAATTTCCGTGCATAAACCATCCACAATTTTATTTTCATGTTTAAAAGAAAACTAACTGCAAGCGAGTGGCTGCTGATCATCGTTAACCTTATCCCTTTGTACGGGGTTTGGTTCGAGGGTTGGAATGCCTCTGAAGTTTTCCTGGTTTATTGCCTTGAAACGGTGATCATAGGGATCGTGAATGTGCTTAAGATGGCATGCGTAACCATTTTTGTGCGACCGAAGGATGTTTGGCAAAATGGTGGCAGCACTACCATGCAAAGCGGTTGGTTCTTTATTTTCTTTTTTATTATACACTATGGTTTTTTTGTGTTTGTGCAGACACAGATATTTTTTAATGTAAGCGGGTTGATCCCCGATGGTTCATTTTTTATGAACTATTCCAAGATACCGGGGTTATTGGGCAATAACGGTAAACTGCTGCTGCTGATATTTATCACTTACTATACCCTGCAGACTGTATTTGATTTTTTTCAGTCGGGTAAGTACAAAGATATTTCCATGGGAAGGTTGATGTTTGAACCGTATATGAGAATATTTGTACAGCAATTTGTGGTAATACTGGGCAGTATATTTTTAAGTTTTGGGGCAGGCAAGGTTTTTATCCTGGTATTTGTTATTGCAAAAATATTCTTTGAGCTATTTGTGAATTTCAACAGGTTTTTAGCTATTGCAGAAAAAAGGGAGCAATTGAAAAATGAAAGGGGGAGTGAAGAAAAAACATAAGCATCACTGTCATTTCGAACGAAGTGAGAAATCTGTTTCACATATCTGTAATATAGATTTCTCCCGATGGTCGAAATGACAGGAAGAAAGATTAACCCAATAATTTTTTACACTCCTCAAACAACTTGGTTTTATCTATAGCAACAGTACCCACTTCTTCGCAAACCAGCCCCCCCGCAATATTCGCTATTTCAGCCATCAACGCGGCATCGCCGGTTGCTGCAAAGACCAATGCCGCGATGGCGATAACCGTATCCCCCGCACCACTTACATCTGCTATGCTGCGGATATGTGTTGGTATAATGGCTGCATTGTTTTCCTTTTGATAAAATACACCCTGCTCGGATAAAGTGATCAGTGAAATGCTATGCTTAAGCTTCTCCTGTAATAAAAGATGCATATCCTTCAGTACATTGATATTTATTTTTTCCGGTAAAAGATTCAGTCCGTCCTTTACTTCTTTAAGGTTAGGTTTAAATATATCAACGGCTTCATAAGCAAAGAAATTTTTACGCTTTGGGTCAACGGCCGTGAGTATATCGTACTCTTTACATAAGCCAATGATCTTTTTGATCACATTCGGGGTAAGTACACCCTTGTTATAATCTTCGAGTATTACAATATCGGGATTTTCAACGGCAATATAAGTTTCAAAAGCATGCAGCAAACTTTGTTCATCATCACTTATCATATCATCCGCTATTTCTGCATCAAGTCGCATCATGTGTTGATTGCGGCTGATGATACGGATCTTGTTGGTGGTGATCCTGTGTTCGCTGGATACCAGGTATTGTGTATTGATATTATTTTCCTGCAACAGTTTTGTTAACTGCATACCGTCATCGTCTTTCCCCAAAACACTGATCATACTTACGGCTGCGCCAAGCGATGCAATATTGAGCGCCACATTACCAGCCCCACCGATACGTTGTTCCCTTTTACTTACCGCCACAACGGGCACAGGCGCTTCAGGCGAGATACGTTCAACATTTCCCCACCAGTAAGTATCCAGCATCACGTCACCAATTACTGCCACTTTTAATTGTGTGAACTGGTGAAATAGTTTATCAAAATCCATTTTAACCATGAAGTTTTAATCTTTTTTCTTATTTGCTACCGCAAGATAATAAACAGGTATGCCGATCAATACGATGATCAGTCCGGGCCAGGTATACTGTGGCTTATAGTTGATCAGTAAAATGCAAAATGCAAGTCCCATTAAAATATAGATCGCAGGTAATACCGGGTATCCAAATGCTTTGTAAGGACGTTCTGCATCAGGTCTTTTTTTCCTCAAAATAAATATGCCAACGATCGTGAGTACATAAAATAATACCACTACAAAGGAGATCATATCCAGCAGGTCGCCGTATTTACCGCTGAGGCAAAGAATAGCAGCCATGATGCATTGTGCCCATAACGCATACTCAGGTACAGAGAACTTGTTAAGTGTTGCCGCTTTTTTAAAGAACAATCCGTCCTTCGCCATTGCGTTGTACACCCTTGCGCCGGCCAGTATCAATCCGTTATTACAGCCAAATGTAGAGATCATGATCATAACTGCAATAACATACGTTCCAATATTACCAAAGATGACCTGGCTGGCAGCAACCGCTACCCTGTCCTGTGGAGCAGAAGCTACTTCATTAAGAGGCAATACACTTATATACATCAGGTTGGCTGATACATAAATAATGGTAACGATCAAAGTCCCTAAGAACAATGCCAGGCCTATATTGCGTTTGGGATTTTTTACCTCTCCTGCTATAAATGTGATGTTGTTCCAGGCATCGCTGCTGAAAATTGAGCCCACCATGGAAGCTGCGATCGCTCCCAATATGGCCGAGCCGGCAACGCCACCTATAACAGCACCTTCTGCATTTCTTGATGTCATTTCCCAGGCATGGCTCCAGTTAGCATTCCATATATCTCCTTTTGCCATTAAAAATCCAAATACGATAAGTCCGAACAGTGACAATAATTTTACAACTGTAAAACTTGTTTGTATGGTTTTGCCGCCTTTTACACCCTTTGTATTGATATAGGTGAGGATTATGATAAGGACGATGGAAACCAGTTGGGCAATATAGATTTTAAAGCTTCCGATCTGTAATAAAATATTCTCATCTTTCAATTCCAATGCGGGAATAAAATACCCGGCAAATTTACTGAACGCCACACCTACTGCTGCTATCGTTGCGGTTTGTATCACCGTAAAAAAACTCCAGCCATATAAAAATCCGGCCAGGGGATTAAAGGCTTCTTTCAGGTAAACATATTGTCCGCCTGCTTTGGGAAACATGGCACTCAACTCGCCATAGCTTAATGCTGCGGTCAAGGTCATGAACCCGGTAATTACCCATACGGCAATTAACCAACCGGCACTGCCTACGTTACGGGTAATATCGGCGCTTACAATAAAAATACCGGACCCGATCATGGAGCCGGCAACGATCATGGTAGAATCCAACAAACCAAGTGTTGGTTTAAATGCAGTAGTTTGATCTGACATAAGTATTTCGATTTATTTTGCAGTTGGCAATCTCAAAAAGTTGTCAGGGTGAGCTTGCCTTGCTCTGCCATAGCGGCTACGCAAAGGCGAGTCGAACCCGGTATATAATAAACCGCCTTCGACAAGCTCAGGCTGACACCCCTTGGTTACTTAAAGAACAAGATATAGAAATTGTGTGAAATTATGCCGGGTCAGCGGATAAATAGTTCAATCTTTTGAGTTCACTGAAAACTGGTGTTGCTATTATTTTGCGAGGGCTTTCATTTTTGCATTCATCCCTTTTATCACGTCATTGGTGATATTTAAACTGGGATCCTTAAATACCATGTAATCCAGTCCGGTGCCGGTAGTAAAGATGTACATGTATTTTTTATCCTTATTATACTCGGTTAAAAAATCCTTCAGTTTCTTTTGGATGTCTTCCATAATGCTGAAACTTCTTTCATTTAGTTTCTGGGTGAACTCCTGTTTACGGGCGTCGATCTTTTGTTGCTGATCGATCAGTTTACCCTGGAAGACCTGTGCTTCCTGTTCGGTTATAGCCGCACCCCTTTTCAAAAAATTATCTTTTTGTACCTGTAATCCTTTGTATCCTTCTTCCTGTTCCTGTTCAATTTGTTTCATTTCAGTTTCCAACTCCCTGCGTTTTTCCCTGATAAAAGTTATGTTCTCATTTAATGAATCCAGTTCTACATAAGCCAGTGGCGGCCTGCATGTATTACTATCTGAAGCCATATAATTGTTATTGAGTTTAGCTGCTACAGTTTGAGTCTTTTTGCCCGAAAATTCATAAAAATACAGGAAGCCAACCGCCGCTATCAGGATAACATTTAATACTACAGATAAATTTTTCATCATGCGCTTTATTTAGCGGCAATATACTCACAAACTCTTACAGGGCAATAGTTTTAGATTTTTTTTAGGAAAGGGTTAACGGAACCGA
>JBDSXS010000126.1:0-2569 GCA_039926045.1 Ferruginibacter sp. | reverse complement strand
CTTTTCAAATGCGTCAAATACTATTCCTTTTTTTTACGTTTTCGGGAATTTGTACATGTTTTGCTCAAAAACCGGTACAGGCAATGGATTCGGTTGTGCTGAGAGAAATACCATGTATGCGCCTGTTTCCCAATCCGGCTAAAAATAAAGGGGAAATTGAATTAAAAGGATTTGAGCCGGGTTATATACAGGTGCAGCTTTTAGATAATAACGGTAAACTGCGAAGAGAAGACAAGCGGTTTGTTTTACGGGCAAGGAGATCATCGTATTCATGTTTTCAGAAAAGCCGACCTGTACTTTATATGGCTGAAACAAGGTGTAAAAAAACTAAGGAGTAAGCTGATCATTCAATGATCATCTCCTTGCCTTAAAAAAATCTTTGATCAGCCCGGCGCATTCGTCTTTCAAAATACCACCCAGCATTATAGTTTTAGGATGAAATGGATTGGTATTGCCGCAACATCTTCTATACCCATTCTTTTCATCGGTTGCCCCATAAACAATTTTACCAATTTTACTCCAGTACAATGCCCCGCTGCACATCAGGCAGGGTTCAATGGTAACGTACAAAGTTGCTTCAGGTAAATATTTGCTGCTTAAAAAATTAAAGGCAGTGGTCACGGCCAGAATCTCAGCATGAGCAGTACTATCGTTCAACAGTTCTACCTGGTTATGTGCACGGGCAATAATGGTATCATTCATTACTATGATGGCACCCACCGGAACTTCTTCCTTATCCAATGCTTTTTGCGCTTCTTTCAAAGCCTGCTGCATATATTGTTCATCAGTCATACAGTCCAATTTATTATTTATACTATCGTGTTGTGCTTTAAGAACTAGTAAATTTTAAAGATTCTGCTTTGCGTTTCTTTGCGTTTTTTCTTTGCGGTCTTTGCGGGTTCAATATTTACCGCAAAGACCGCAAAGTGCTTCGCAAAGTACGCTAAGAAACTCTGCTGATTAAAGCTATTTCAATACCATAACACATTTTTTATACTACATAGCTTATTCTATAAAACAGAAGACTATGAAATATTGAACGAAGTAGTACCTTTCAGCAAATTTAGATGTAATGGATAACTTAATTCAAATGCGGAACTATTTTAATAGCGGTATAACCAAACCCTATTCTTTTAGGAAAGACCAGTTGATCAAGTTGCGGGATTCGGTTAAGAAATATGAAAAGCAAATACACGAGGCTTTATATGCCGATCTGAAGAAGAGCCCCGAAGAATGTTGGGTTACGGAAACAGGTTTCCTGTTATCAGAGATCAACAATACCTTAAAGCATTTAAAAAGCTGGATGCAGCCGGAAACAGTGTCAACCAATTTACTTAACCTCCCGTCAAAAAGCTTTGTAATGCAGGAGCCATTGGGGGTTGTGTTGATCATCAGTCCATGGAACTATCCTTTTCAATTATTGCTGACACCCCTGGTGGGAGCCATAGCTGCCGGCAATGGCGTTATGTTAAAAGCATCGGAGTTTGCGCCGGCAACTGCTGCCATTATGAAAATAATTATCGAAGAAAATTTTGATAAAAATTATATACAGCTTGTTGAAGGCGATGGTGCAACGGTTATTCCGGAAATGATGAACAATTTTACTTTTGATCATGTTTTTTACACCGGCAGTACATCGGTTGGAAAAATAATCTATAAAATGGCTGCCGAAAGACTGGTGCCTGTTACACTTGAACTCGGTGGTAAAAGCCCCTGTGTTGTAGAAAGCGATGCCAATATAGAAGTTACTGCCAGGCGAATAGCTTTTGCAAAGTTTTCCAATGCCGGTCAAATGTGTGTAGCGCCTGATTATGTGTTGGTTCATAGTTCAAAGAAAAATGCGCTTATCGAGGCATTTAAAAAAACACTCATGGTTTTTTTTGGTGACAATGCTGCAACAAGTTATGAGTACGGAAGAATAATCAATGAAAGGCAATTCAACAGGTTAACGGGCTATTTACAACAGGGAAAAATTGTGTGCGGCGGAAACACAGATAAAGACAATTTGTATATTGAACCAACGATCATGGAAGACGTATCATTGGATGCTGCCATTATGAAAGAGGAGATATTTGGCCCGGTATTACCAATTATCAGTTTTGATACAACTGAAGAAGCCAGGTCAATTATTGCCAGCAATCCAAACCCTTTGGCTTTTTATGTGTTTACATCAAGTAAGGCAAAGGAAACTGATTGGTTAACAACCATCCCGTTTGGCGGGGGTTGCGTAAATAATACCGCCCTGCATTTAACCAATCATAATTTACCATTTGGTGGCAGGGGGTTCAGCGGTAGCGGACATTATCATGGTAAATATTCTTTTGAAACCTTCAGCCATAAAAAAGCAGTGATGAGAACACCTACCTGGTTTGATCCAGCGATAAAGTATCCGCCTTTCAAAGGAAAAATGAAACTGTTTAAAATGGTTATCAAATAAGGCCCCCTCTTGAACTATGTTCGTTCTCTTATCAGAGAACCCCAAAGGGGGAGGATATGGAGAAGATAGAAGCGAAGAATGAATCAAAGAAAAAAATACAGCTGGTTAAAAAAAGCCTTTATCGTCATTTTA
>JBDSXS010000125.1:0-5591 GCA_039926045.1 Ferruginibacter sp. | reverse complement strand
CGTGGTTCTTTTCAAATTCATTTTGTATAAAATCAGACAATGCGATCACTTCACTCCCTTGCAGTTTTGTACGCTTCACATCTTTATTCCCTTTCTTCGCATCCTGGCCCAGTATCCAGCAATAATGGTTGACATTATTTTTATCGGCAAAGTTTTTTCCTATCCAGGCACATTCGTTATACCAGAAACTTAAGATACCTGCTATTTTATTTGTTTGGCTGATCTCTTTTAACCTGGCATTCAATGGAGGCCTGAGCAATAACCTTGAAAGTCCACCCTTATTTTTTCCATTAAAGCTGGTAACTGTTATACCAAACCATTTGTAAGTTTTTTTAAAGTAAGGATATTGAAAACTCAGGATAACAATATTCAGCCGGGGATAGTTTTCTTTTAAATTTTTTATCAATTGCTGCTGCATGGGCAGACAGGTAGTGTCGGCTTCAGATTGGGGAAAGCCCGGCGTACAAATAACCAGTGTATCATGTTCACTATGCATTCATCGAAATTATTTTATTACAATAAGCGAGACTTTTTTTATCGTGGGTGATCATCACAATGGATCTCCCGGCAGCAGCTAATTCCCTGAAATGCTCCAGTAAGGATCGTGTAGCTTCTTCATCCAGTTCATTAAAGGGTTCATCAAGCAAAATAAGCGGTGCATTTTTGTATAGTGCCCGGGCTATGGCGATCCGTTGCTGCTGCCCGCCACTTATGTTCTTGCCATTTTCCGTAATTATCTTTTCAACCCCTTCGGGGAATTTTGTCATTACTTTATCGAGGCCTGAAATATGGAGGGCATGTTGTAAATCCGCTTTGTTGTATTGCTCTTCTTCCAAAGTTATGTTTCTTAACAGGGTATCATAAATAAAAAAACTTTGTTGCCTTATATAAGCCATGCATGGCCAGTAGCTTTTCAGATCCCCACTGTTAACGGGTGTTTCATTAACAAGAACTTCACCGGCTGCAGGCGGTAAAAAGCCCAGCAGTAAATTTAATATAGTTGTTTTTCCTTTACCCGATTCTCCGGTAATGCCTATAAAATCGCCCTTATTGATAGCCAGCGAAAACTGGTCTAATACAGGCTGGTCTTTGTATTGAAAGTCAATATTTCTAAGTTCAATTGATCTGAATTCAGCAACCGGCTTTTCATCTTGCTGCCAGCTTGTTTTCCTGATCTGTTCCAGGTCGTGGATCGAAAATTCGTAAGCTTTTATTTGTCCGCTCACATTGATCACTTTTACGATACCCGGAATGATCTTATAAGCAGCTGCCATAAAAGCGCCGATCGTTATCAGCATGGAGCTGTCATTATTGCCTGTCCATTTGGCAATTACGATCAGGATAAATAATCCAAGCACGGCAAATATCTCAATGATACGGGCAGGCATGGTTTGCAGCGACATGGAGTCAAACAAATGGGTACTGAATATTTTACGGGCATTAATAAAGCGTTGGAGGAAAAAATTGTTGCGGTTGTAAATATTACTTTCTACATATCCTTTCAGTGCATCCATTACATACTGGTATGAGCTTTCATTGCTTGTCTGGATCTGTGTCTTAGCATTGGCGAGTCTTTTTTTTACGAACCAAAACACAATAACTACCGGGGGCAGTAATATTAAAAGCAGGAGCAGGAATAGTTTTGCATTAAAGATGATGATGGCAATAATAGCGATCAGCATCAGTGACAGCTGGGTAATGATCTGCTGGATGCCGCCAAGCATGAACTGGCAAAATTCAAAGGGCCTTAAACAGATATTGCGGATATGAGCGGATGAATCTGTATTAACAAATTCAGCAAATGAAGCCTGCTGGTAATTCACCAGGTTATTCTGCGAGATGCGTATGGCTACCTTGCTGATAAATGTAAAATATGCCCGTGAAATAATAAAGCCCGACAAATTCTTTATACCAAATAAAACAAGAAAAGCAGTGATGAGTAAAACAGAATTCCTGTTGGCCAGCCAGGCGGGTAAGAAAGATAAATTGCCCGAATAAGCGGGCTGGATATAAAACTGTATGATCCACAATAAAAAGACCAGCGAAAGGATATCAAGGACACTTATAAAAATATCCAGCAATAGTAAAATGACAAATTGTTTTTTTTCTTTTTTGTCAAGAACTGCCAGTGTATTTTTTAAGATATGCTTCAACTATAGAAATGTTCTTTTTTTGCACTGTTAAAAGAATTTGAAAGTAAAGGATGTGGGTTACATACCCAGGGTTTTACAAATGGTGCGGAAAAGTATCACGATATCGAGCTTTGGCGACCAGTGGCGGGCATAAAAGATATCCATATTTACACGGGCCTCCATTTTTCGTAAATTGTCAGCAGGGCCGATATAACCCAATACCTGCGCCAGCCCGGTAATGCCCGGCTTTACTTTGTGCCTGTAAGCATAATTGTTGATCAGCTCATCAAACTTTACATTATCGCTAACCATATGTGGCCTGGGCCCGATGATCGACATATCTCCCCACAATACATTAAAGAACTGGGGAAGTTCATCCAGGTAATGATCACGTAAAAACCTGCCGGCCGCAGTAATGCGTTTATCATTTTTGCGGGCTGGCAAAATATCAGCATCAGCATTTTTATGCATGGACCTGAACTTAATACAGGTAAATAATTCCCCGTTACGTTTATTTCTTTTTTGAAGAAAAAATACAGGACCCCTGGAACTTAGTTTTATAATAACGGCGATAATGGGAATAAGCCAGGAAAGTACGGTGAGGATAAAAACAGATGATACAAAAATATCCATACATCTTTTTATAGCCCGGTTAAAACCACTATCCAGCGGCTGAAGCAGGAATGGGGTAGTGATGGCACCTATGTTAATAGTTTCGGAAAATTCATGCTGGATATGAAAATAGGGGGCCGTGTCATTGATGGCATCAGCCTCGGTTATCAATTTTAATTTAGAAATAGTGGAAAAGCCAACAGGGCTCAATTCTTTTTTCATGAATTCGTTTTCATGTGTTTATATTATTTGATTTTAGCCATTCCGCAAGGGCGGGACAGGCTATACAGTTCGCCTATATTTATTTCGGCTGATATTCAATTCTGAATATGGCTCATTTCATAAGAATAAATCGGAAATTAAATACCAAAGGTTGCTTGCATTCACTTCAAAAAACCGGGCATTTATTTTTTTTCGTATTGGCAGCTTATGGTCAATTGAACAGTTTCGGCAATATTGTTTTTAACTGCTGCGGGAATTGTGATATTGTAATCTTTCGGCCTGATCTTAAATCTGGAGGTAGCCGAAATTTTTCCCCCACTTACGGTTATAGTACCGGGTACAGAAATGCCTTTTGTAACGCCATGTATAGCAAGGCTCCCGGAAACGGTTACATTATAAGTCCCGTCAGTATTGAAATTAACGCTGCCCGGGTTACTGATGGTTCCTTTAAAAATTGATTTCGGGTATTTAGCACTCTCCATATAATCATCATTAAAATGTTCTTCCATCAGGGCTTTTTTAAAATGGAAAGCATTGTTAAGTAAAGAGAATTGAATATCACCGGTAGCTGTATTGATCACACTTATTACCTGGTTATTATCTGCTTTTATATCTTCTATAGGGGTTGAAGAGAAAAAAGATATTCTCCCGTTCTTTGTAAAATGGGCCTGGGCAGAACAGTTGCCATACGCTGTAAGCAGTATTATGAGAAGCGTTGTTATTTTTTTCATGTTATTATCTGTTTATTAAAGGGTAACCTCTTATTAAAAAAACATCACCCGGAAGTCCCATATCCGCATCACCACTTATATACCCACTGCATATTCCTTTTATGATTGTGTTGTCACCGGCTTTCAGGCCAACGGCTTCTTTCTCCATGGTACAGTTAATATAAGCCCCTTCAACAGTGGTTTTAATAAGTATGATCTGCTGGGCCTGCTGGTTTAAAGAGGTCTTCGCTACCTCACCTTGTACCTCCACTACCTTGTCTACATACAATGAATTTGCTTTTGCAGAATCAGTAATAAAACTGTTATACAAAACCTGCGCAGTTATTTTGGTTGCGTTTGCATCTTTAACATTTTTATGCGGTTTATTCCACTGCATATAAACAGGAATGCCTGCTAAAACGATGATCGCCGCAATTATTATAAGGATCAGCTTCTTCGGTCTTTTGTTCATTGAAAACCCGTTTTGTATGGAACGAGATTTAGAAAGAAAAGGTTGCCGGAGCGTACTTTGGAAATATTTTATGTCGTCCCGACGGGGTCTTCACTGGATAGCATCGTGTGTAGGCTGAGACCCCGGCGTGTAAAGATGCATACATTCGTAGAGGTTTACTTTAGGTAATAAAATAGTATTAGCAGCCAGTTATAAACATTTCGTTATTTACTCCATGTATTTAGGATAAAAGCTGGGCTTGGTTATGCAGGTTCTTTTAAACGCCGGGGTCTCATGCTACTGCACATGAGCCGGGTTATGAAGACCCCGTCGGGACGATAGAAAGTATTTTAGTGTAAAAGCTTTGGCCAATTGGCATCGGCCTTTTGCTTCAGGTTAGTTTCATCTTTGTTCCAGTCTGTAAGGGTATTGGTAAAGTATTTATTGTAAAAAAGATACAGCTTGCCATTTATAATTTTAAAAGTTGCGGGGTCAACACTTACTTTCTCGCCATTTTTTCCCATGGCATAGGCACACCAGCCACCATACTCCGGTTCGTATTTGAAAGGGTTGGCTTTAAATAATTCTTTGTTTTCTACCGAGGAAAAATAATAGGTTACGCCCTGGTGATAAACAGCATTTTCTTTGCTTCCTTTTACAGCTTTATGCTGCGTAAAATAAGCCACGGGATCGTATCCTTTTATGGCAAGTCCATCCGAAAGATTATTATGTTTTTTGCGAAGGAGGCTGGCATCCTGTGCGGGTGCAGTAAAACTGATCATGGTAAATATGGCTGCAAATACAAATAGAAGTTTCATATGCTATTATTTATGTTGCAAATGTATTTTTAATTCTTTTAATTAAATGTCGGGTATAAGACAATATGTCCATTATCAAATACGAAAAGTACCGGGTTTGGATGAGTACCGGGTCTTTTTTAGGGAATACTCAATACACAATATTCAATGCTCAATGTTCAATAAACCCATACTGTAGGCAGCGTTGTTATTTGCTGTACATTTTTTTAATACCGGAGACCTTGTACCTCTCCCAGGCCAGGCTGTCAAGCCATTTACCCTGCAATTTGTCGAGAACAAATCCAAAAACATGCTTTCCTTCTGCTCCTTCCGCAACCCGGCCAACTCTATTAATAGAATCAGTGATCATTTTCAAATTGTCTACCTGTACAATGCTGTCTATAAATGCATAGTCACTTTCTGTTAGTATGGGTTCTGTAAACCCACTTCTATCAAAGTTAATTATACTTTTTATTTCGTTTGAATTGTTAAAGCCTTCCTTTAACAGTTTCCGAAAATAGGTAAGCTTGAACTGGTAGGTATAGATCGTTTTATACTGCTTTTTTAATGAGGGCCTGGTATCACTGGTACGGCACTGAATAAAAAATAGGATTACAGTAAATAGAACCGTCAAATATTTTATGGTCACTTTTTCTTTTTTTTAGAA
>JBDSXS010000124.1:0-8867 GCA_039926045.1 Ferruginibacter sp. | reverse complement strand
TAATGCTGTAATTTCCGGGGGAAAGAACATTCACATTAATTACCGCAACATTGGATGCCGTTAAAGCAGTACCTGCAACATAGGTGCCCATTACAGCAGCGCCTGTGCAATTATTGGGAGCACCACTTAATGCAAAAGTTGCATTTGTAATGGTAGTAGTATAGGTAATTGAAAACCCACAACTGGTGGTTATATTGGTAACCGGGTAATTAAAAAGACCGGGGGCTGCAGGAGTTCCGCTGGCCGATAAAAAAATATTTTGCAGCCCGGGGTTAGCAAAAACTCCACTGGCGCTAAACGACACGCCGTTTATGAGAGCACCGGTTATGATATACGTTCCGGGCGTGGTTACATTCACAGCCATTTCAACTTTATTCGCTGGCGTCATTACCTGGCCAACCACATAATTACCGGTTATTGATGATATTGAACAATTACCCGGCGATCCTCCTAAAGTATACAAAGCCGTTCCGGAACCCGGCCCGGTGCCATAAACAGTAATATTAAAACTGCAACTGCTTAAACCATAAGTGATATGAAAAGTATTAACCCCGGCTGCAATGGGTTTTCCGGAGGCATATAAACGTATCACGTTTAAGCCGGCGCTCAAAGTACCGGATTTATGAAATGAATAGCCGTTCACAGAATCTGATTTAATATCAAAACTTCCACCGATTGAAACATTTGCCTTAACGTCAACATAGTTTTCGCTGCTTAAAACACTGTCCACCTTAAAAATACCATTCACTACTACAGGCAAACATGCGCCGTTTGTGCTATCTTTTAAAGTGCCTGCCGACAACCCGGTTGGGTCATCTACTTTTTTACAGCTGGAAATGAACAGGAATGCAATTACAGCTACTATAATTATGCGATTTAATTTCATAAAAGATTTTAAGGCATTAAAGATATGTAATTTATGAAACCTGCGACTCATCATTGACCAGGGCGTCAGTTTCCACAGTAGGATGCATTTCTTTAGTATTCCGCTGCTTAAAAAAGCGTTTCTGGAAAACTAAAATACTGATAACACCGGTTGTTATGGAAGCATCAGCGATATTGAAGATGGGACGGAAAAACTGGAAATCATCGCCTCCCCAAAAAGGGACCCAGGATGGAAACTTGCCTTCAATTACCGGGAAGTATAACATATCTACCACATTGCCATGTAAAAAAGAGGCATAACCATTTGATGAAAATTTTGCAAGTCCATTGTAGCCTATATAATCCTTGAGAGCAGGGTCAACCGTCATTCCTTTATCAAATATCAACCCGTAAAAAGATGAATCAATTAAATTACCCAGCGCTCCTGCATATACCAATGCGGCACAAAAAATAAAACCTTTATGATATTTTTCCCTGATTATTTTTCGAAGATACCAGGTACCAAATAACACGGCCCCCATCCTGAAGATGGTAAGTGCCATCTTTCCCCAATTGCCTCCAAACTTCCAGCCATAGGCCATGCCGGGGTTTTCTACAAAATAAAGCTGAAATCCGCTGCCGATCACCTGGTGAGATTCATTAAGATGATAATGGGTTTTTATCCATAGCTTAAGTGCCTGGTCTGCAATTATTATCAATAAGATGATGAATGTTACGTGTCTTGCTTTCATAATAAGTGGCAAAGATAGGAGTTTAGGGGTTTTGAGTTAGGAGTTTTGAGTTAGGAGTTAGGAGTTGGGAGCTTAAAATTTCCAGGCTCTGGCTCATGACTCCCGATTCCCGACTTATGACTCACAGCTATTCCTCAAAATACACCCGTTTTACCCTTTGGGATATCCCTGTTAAAATTTCATATGGAATGCTATGTGCCAACACAGCCAATTCATTTACCGGCAATTCAGCTCCAAAAACGATCACTTCATCTCCTTCATTAACATCAGCACCGGTAATATCCAGCATGGTCATGTCCATACATACATTTCCAATTACAGGCGCAATTTTTCCATTGAGCCACATTTTTCCAATGCCGTTGCTTAATAAGCGGGGATAACCATCGGCATAACCAATTCTTACAGTGGCGATCACCGAATCTTTTGTTGCCACGCCTTTACGGCTATAACCAATACTTTCACCTGCTTTGATCTTTTTTACCTGGGAGATGGTTGTTTTTAAAGTAGTAACATTTTTCAGCTGCTGCTGAATAGCGGCGTTTGCATCAACACCATACAAACCAATGCCCAAACGTACCATATCAAACTGCAGGTTCCTGTGTCGGTGTATGGCCGAAGTATTGGCAATATGGCGGATAAAAGGGTAAGTGATCACTTGCCGGATCTGCTCACAGCCCTGTAAAAAGGCTTCGGCCTGTTCAGCTGTAAATGCATCATGCAAAGCCGAATCGCTGGCAGCCAGGTGAGAGAAAACCGATTGGATCTTAAATGCAGACGTAGCTTTTAACCTGTTGCATAATGCTTCAATATCCTTTGGCTCAAAACCCAGGCGCCGCATACCGGTATCCAGTTTTATATGTACAGGATAATTAGAGATGCCTCCCTGCTTCAAATAGTTTTCAAAAGAGGATAAGATGCCGAAGGAAAATAATTCGGGCTCCAGGTTATACTGTACCAATACATCGTAAGTTATTTCTTCAGCATTCATGACCATGACGGGCAAAGTGATACCTGCCCTTCTTAGCTCAACCCCCTCATCAGCATACGCAACTGCTAGGTAATCGATATGATGGAACTGCAGCAGGTTGGCAATTTCAAAACTGCCGCTGCCATAGCTGAAAGCCTTTACCATGGCCATTAATTTAACACCGGGATTCAGCAACTGCTGGTAGGTATTTAAATTATGGGTAATGGCATTCAGGTTTATTTCCAGCACTGTTTGATGGATCTTTTCTTCCAGCAGATGACTGATCTGTTCAAATTCAAAGAACCTTGCCCCTTTTAATAAAATGGTCTCGTCATAAAAATGCTGGCTGTGAAACTGTTGCTTGAAGTCGGCTGTGGATGAAAAGAAAACAGTTTCTCCAATATTTTTGAACGCATTTTTTTGTTTGCTTATCTCGGGCCCAATACCAATGAACCGGTTGATATTTTTTTGTTCGAGGATGGCGGCAACATCGGCATACAACTCCCCACTGCTTTTGCCTGATTGTAAAATATCGCTCAGGATCAAAGTACGCCTGCTGTGCTGTTGCTGCTGTTGTAAAAAGTCAAGCGCAATGGCCAGCGAATTAATATCGGCGCTGTAACTATCATTGATGACCGAGCAATTATTGATACCCTGTTTTAGCTCAAGCCGCATCTCAACAGGGCGCAGTTCCGGCATGCGTTCGGTTATTGTATTTGTATCGACACCGAGGTAAAGCAAAACACAACAGCAGGTTATGGCATTTTCTATTGATGCTACATCGGTGAATGGAATTTTGAAATTAACCACCTCCCCCTTCCATTGAGCTGATATGGTTGTTTGATGATCCCCATTCTCCACATCAATGATTTGCAGTGTAGCCGATTCTTTTTTGCTCCAGCTGAAAATCTCAAAATCATCTCCCGTCCGTACATTATTTGTAAACGTGTTTACTGCTTCATTCATGTCCGGATCATCGGCACAATAGATCAACACTTCACTATTGACAAAAAGCTTAAGTTTTTCATTTATTTTCTGGCGAATGTTTAAAAATCCTTCGCCGTGTGCTTCGCCAATGGTTGTAAAAACACCAATGGTTGGTGCAATGATCTTTGCCAGTTTCTGCATTTCATCAGGCTGCGAAATCCCTGCTTCAAAAATACCCAGGGAGTGGCCCGCATTCATTTGCCAAATACTTAACGGCACGCCAATTTGCGAATTATAACTTTTAGGGCTGCGGACAATATTATGATCTGCCTGCAATAATTGGTACAGCCATTCTTTTACGATGGTTTTGCCATTGCTGCCGGTAATGCCAATTACCGGGATGGTAAACTGCTGCCGGTGAAATGTGG
The DNA here is from genome assembly GCA_039926045.1 of Ferruginibacter sp. Lineage (GTDB taxonomy): Bacteria > Bacteroidota > Bacteroidia > Chitinophagales > Chitinophagaceae > Ferruginibacter. The sequence goes on along the minus strand of JBDSXS010000124.1, from coordinate 4,929 downwards.
TAAACAGATGAAGGGCCTGTAAAACATCTGTTACCTGCAGAAATGCTGCTTCAGGAAATTTAAGCAGGTCAGGTTCTGTAAAACTTTCATCTATAACAAAACACCTCACTCCTTTATGGTAAAGTTCTTCTATGAACTGCCCACCCTTTCTTCGCTGTCCTTCCAATGCAAAAAATACAGATGTGGCCGGAAACAGCAGCTTACGGCTATCCAGTACAATATGCTCAATAGGGGCATCCGCATTTTTTGAAAATGCTTTGGCTTTTATGGCAGCTGCTATTTGAGAAATGATATACAATAGAAATTAATTAAACTGAATACGTGCATTAAAAAAAATCATCCGGCGCTCCGCTACGCTTATGATACATCGAATAAAAAATAGAACCTGAAATGCAAACTACAATTACCAGCAACGAAATCCAAACAGGAATATGAACCCATTCAGTGATCAGCATTTTTACGCCAATAAATAATAATACCAGCGCAATGCCCTGTTGCAAAAAATCGAATTTACTGGCAGCGCCCCTTAACAAAAAGAAAAGACTGCGTAACCCAAGTACGGCAAAAATGTTGGAAGAATAAATGAGTAATTTCTTTTCCGGATCGGGAATGATAGAAAATACGGCCGGGATAGAATCTACCGCAAAAACAATATCGATCAATCCCAGCATGATCACAACTACGGACAGGTTGGTAAAATAAGCCTTATGGTTATGTGTAATGATAAAGCGCCCTTTGGCTTCAACATGGGTGATGCGCATGAATTTTTTCATGATGCGGTAGGCCCAATTGGTTTCGGGGTTAAATTCAACCTCATGTTTACTTGCAAACATTTTAATACCCGTGTATAAAAGGAATGCTCCAAAAATATACATTATCCATTCGAACCTGGCCACCAGTTCACTGCCTAACGCGATAAAAATTATCCTGAAAACAATGGCCATTAAAATGCCCAGTAATAAAACCCGTGAATAATTTTCAGGTTTTACTTTAAAAAATGAAAAGATGATGATGAAGACGAAAATATTATCAATAGAAAGTGACCACTCCAAAAGATAGGCAGAGATATAGGCAATGGCATCTTCTTTACCATTTCCATTATCATTTTCGATCAGGATAAAAATGCAAAAAGCAACTGAAAGTAAAACCCAGAAAACGGTTTGTACCAATGCTGCTTTCAAACTTACAACCTGGTTCTTTTTACTGAGCAGCCCCAGGTCAAAGACCAATGCCAGTATGATCACTGCACTGAAAACAATATATATCACCAGGGTTTTGTCCATATTAACTGCGTGTGTATTTTCTTTTTCTCACGAATTGGTATACCATGGCAAATAATAATACCAATATAACCGGGACAAGAATATTGATCAGTTTCCAGGTAGTTTTTCCTGCTTCTACTTTTTTCTTATCCAGCAAACGTAAAGTGTAATCTTTTGCTTTTGCTTCTGAAAGGTTTGAGGCATTGATAAGGTAATCGAGGCAGTTTTGTAAAAAATCTTTATTGGCAAATGCGAATTCCTGCTGCGATCCATAAGTATAAGGGTTCATCCCCATGGGTATTGGCTGATTTCCTTTAACCACTGAATTTAATACCATGTCGCCATCTGCTACAACGATCATTTTATTATCAGAAATACAGCTGGGCAAAAATGTTGCTCCATATTTTTGCAGGCTATCATTCATTGCCTGCGACAAACGGTTACTGAACAATGATTGGAATTTACCTTCGAGCAAAACAGCAACAGGAATATTGGATCTTTTGAATTTTTCGTCTTCGGGTGACTTAACATTCTCCCGCACACTGATCAAAGCTGGTGTTGCAATAGTTCGTGAATTTGGGGAGGAACTCAATAAAATGGTTTTCTTTATTTCTTCAGCTCCTACTGTATCAATGGAATTTACAAACCTGCCACTGATAAAACCCAGGTTTTTATTGATCACATGATTTGACCTGGTTTCAAATACCGGGAAATAATTCCAGGGCAATAATTCAAACTGGCCATTGCCACTCACATCAAAAGGTAAAAAATCACATTGCAGGTCCATCACCAGGTCCGAATTGATCCTTGCCCCGTATTTAAACAAAAGGTCATTTAATTCTATCCCGCGGTCATAAGCCACAACTTCACCCTTTTTTGATTGCAGGCTATCCAACTCTGCATTCAGTTTGTCCATGAAGAATAAAATTTTGCCTCCATGCATCACATACTGATCGAGTTTTAGTTTCTGCTCATCAGAGAAAGGCATTGTTGGTTTCACAATGATTAATACCTTAAATAAATCAGTAATAAAAGGGTTGTTTATGCTTACCATTTTAAGGTCATACTCGGGCCTCAAAATGTTTTCAACCAGATCATAGGTGATATAGCTGCCTATTGGTGGTTCTCCATTTCCAGTTAAATAAGCCATCGATGGCTTATTACTTTCCGATAGTTTATTTATAGCATTGATGAAATTAAATTCCATCATGGCTTCGGCACTATTGATCTCAGGATAGGTAATGGCTTTTGTTTTGCCCTGGTAAAGCATTACCGGCAATACATTTTCTTTGTAATGCACAAAAGCAACGGGATAAATATTTTGCTGCTGCTGCCCCTCTTTTATCTGCGAGGTAAGGTTGATCGGGTAAAAGCCAAGTGCGCCAAGGGTATCAGCCCACAGTATATTTGTACCTTCCACCGTTTCATCAGGACTGATAAACCGGTACTGTAATTTTTTACCTGCAATCTCTTTAAACTCATCCAGTACTTCCGCTGTGCTGATGGCCAGTTTTTTAAAACCGCTGGGGAAATCACCTTTTAAAAAAACATCCACCTGCACCACATCGTCCAGTTTTTGTAAAACTTTTTTCGTGGGTTTTGAAAGCGAAAATCTTTTTTCGTTGGTAAAATCAATACGGGTATGATACAAAGATGCCTGCCAATTTATTGCAACCAATACAACAATGGTTATCAATAACCAGAGTTTACTTTTCCATATTTTATGTAAGATAGCTTTCATTATTATTCTTCGATATCCTCTCCCCATCGGTCTCCGCGTTGCCCCCTCCTCCTCAAGGAGAGGGTTGGGTGAGGTTATTTTTTATAAAGATTTTTTACCGTAGCTTGTAAGAAAATAAAGATCACACTAATAAAATAAATTAGATCCCTGCTGTCCAATACGCCACGGCTCATGCTGCGGTAATGAAAATCAATGCCCAGCATTTCAACATAATAATCCAGGCCATTTGCAAAAAAAGGAAGCCTGCTCAGCGCATTGAATCCAAAATATAATACCAGGCAACTGAATGCGCTTATCAAAAATGCAACGACAGCATTATTTGTAAATCCGCTGCAGCATAAACCAATGGCTGCAAATACAGCAGCCAGTAAGAACAGGCCGATATAACTTCCTACAATGCCACCACTGTCAATACCCCCCTGGGCACTTAGTGCTTTAATGGTGATGATGTAAACAATTGTAGGGAGAATGGCCAGTAGCAATACAACAAGGATCGAAAAATATTTACCCAAAACGATCTGCCAGGAGGATAATGGTTTTGTTTTAAGGATCTCGAATGTACCGGCTTTAAACTCGTCTGAAAGAGAACGCATGGTAATAGCCGGCACCAAAAACATCAATATCCAGGGAGCCAGTTCAAAAAACTTATCAAGGGAAGCATAACCATATTCAAAAACACTGCTATCCGGCAGCATGAACAGGAATACCCCATTGATCACTAAAAAAAGGATAATGGTAATATAGCCGGTAAGATTGCTGAAAAACTGATTAAGTTCTTTTTTACAAATACTCCACATGAATTTTAAAATTGCTGCAATTTACTATATAACAGGTTAATATAACCCTAATAACAGGGTATTCAGTAATATATATGAAGCAGCGTAATCAAAAAAAGAGTTGTCTTATACAAGAACATAACAGGGGACAGGATTTTATTGTCATGATTCCTGGTCATCATATTTTTTCTTACCTCAAACTGCCGTTTTCGGCAAATTTGTTGTTTACCAATACCAAGTGCGCATCCTCTGCCTTTCCAGGCAGGGGATTTTTATTTTCATTTTTTTTATGGATTGGCAATGGAACGGCATCTAAGGAAAAAATATAATTATGAAAAAAGTATTGCTGATGCTATTTGTATGTTCTGTTTCCACACATATAATGGCACAAAAAAACAAGTCCGGAAAGACTGTAACTCCGGCTCAGTCCGTATCAGTTAACGACATTCCACCACCTCCACCACCGCCTCCGCCTCCACCAGCACCACCTGAGGCTCCTTTGCCACCAACACCACCGCCTCCGCCTCCGCCGCCTGCATCAGATGATCAGGTAACATTTACGCCACCAATTATAGTTAATGATAAAGGATATGACATATCCGTGCATTATAATAATGGTAATAATATGGTGTATATGAAAAAGAAAGGGGTAACAGAGAAAGTTTCAGTTGAAAAGTGGAATGCCAACAAATCTTATTATGAAAATAAATATGGCATCTTACCTCCACCTCCACCACCACCGGCAATACCAACACCAGCTTCTGACCAATGATCTAATAAAAAATGCCTCCTGGAAAACCCGGGAGGCATTTAAATATTTTTTTGATTGTTCTTAAACTGCAAAACTTTCGCCACAACCACAACTTCTGCTGGCATTGGGGTTATTGAAATAAAATCCTTTACCATTCAATCCATCGCTGAATTCCAGTTCGGTATTCACGAGGTATAAAAAACTTTTAAGGTCGCAAACTATTTTTATGCCCTTGTCTTCAAATACCTGGTCCATCGGTTTCACTTCATTATCAAAATCCATTTTATAACTAAGTCCGCTGCAACCCCCGCCAACAACACCTACTCTTAAAAAATGAGCGTCATCACCGGCCACACCCGCTTCTTCCATCAGTTTGATGACCTTGGATTTGGCTTTATC
>JBDSXS010000123.1:0-9082 GCA_039926045.1 Ferruginibacter sp. | reverse complement strand
GAGATCTACCAGGTAATGGAAATTGTTACTGATAAATGTGAGGATGCTGCCAATGTAATTGAATCTATAATTGTTAAGTACGCCTAATAAGGGAGATCAATACTTTTTGAAACTGAAAGAATTAGCAAATCAGCACATTATAAAACACTATGACCTTCCTGATAATAATTATCGCCTTAGCACTGATCTTTGATTTTATCAACGGATTTCATGATGCTGCCAATTCTATAGCCACAGTGGTTTCTACTAAAGTACTAACGCCAACACAGGCTGTTATATGGGCAGCCATGTTTAATTTTATTGCTTTTTTTATATTTAAAGATCATGGTGTAGCCAACACCATTGCCAAAACTGTAAAAACAGAAGAAGTACACGGACATGTAATGATGGTCGTGATTTTTTCGGGTTTGCTGGCAGCCATTTTCTGGAACCTGCTTACCTGGTGGTTTGGCATTCCTTCCTCTTCATCGCATACGTTGATCGGGGGCTTTTCAGGTGCGGCAATAGCTTACGGAGGTTTCAGTACAGTAAACCCAGATCCGGTACTGAAAACAGTGGCATTTATTTTCCTGGCGCCCATTGTTGGTATGATCATCGCATTTATAATTTCACTCTGGTTCATACATTCTTTTAAAAAAGGCTGGGTGCCCAAGATCATTGCTTTTGCAATTTTTGCGGGGGTGGCTTTATTTCTTTATAAGAATATGGAGTTTGATCCTGCCAAATTAAAATCACATTATGATTCTTATTTTTTAAAAGTGATCTTTCACAGTAAGAATTTTAAATGGATACTGCTATGCTCCATTTTGCTGATCATGGCAACGTTCACTTTATTCTTAAATACACTTAATGCAAACCGTGCAAATACCTGGTTTAAAAGACTACAATTGGTATCCTCTGCAGCCTTTAGTATTGGCCATGGCGGTAATGATGCTCAAAAAGTAATGGGTATAATAATGGCAGCGTTAATAGCATATGATCCCACAGTTTATAGCCTTGATCACATGGAGTGGTGGATTCCCTTAGCCTGTTATTCTGCCATTGCAATAGGTACCATGAGCGGTGGATGGAAGATCGTAAAAACAATGGGAACCCGGATCACAAAAGTTACCCCGTTTGAAGGTGTGGCTGCAGAAACAGCGGGAGCCATTACTTTATTTGTGACCGAAGCATTAAAGATCCCGGTAAGTACCACACATACCATAGCCGGCTCCATCATGGGTGTTGGCGCTACAAAACGTTTATCTGCCGTACGGTGGGGTGTTACCGTAAATTTATTATGGGCATGGGTACTCACCATTCCAATAAGTGGATTACTGGCAGCTCTATTTTACTTTATCATCAGCAGGATCTTCTAAATTGTATCATAAAAACTAATTTAAAATCACTCACCACAATGAGTGATTTTTTGTTTTCTTTGCATATGAACAAGATACTGGTTACCGGGGGTTGTGGTTATATTGGCGCACATACCATAGTAGATCTTATTGAAAACGGTTTTGAGGTTATCTCCGCCGACAATAATTCCAGGAGCAATGAGAGTATCTTAGATGCCGTTGAAAAGATAACCGGAAAAATTGTAAAGAATTATAAAGTTGATCTCTGTATCTACGATGATACCGTTGCCATCTTCCAGGAGAATCCCGATATCATTGGTATCATTCATTTTGCTGCATATAAATCCGTTGGGGAGTCTGTAAAAAAGCCATTGCTTTATTTCGAAAATAATTTAAACTCACTCATTAATATTTTAAAATGTGCTGATGAGTTTGCTGTTCCGAATTTTGTTTTTTCTTCTTCCTGTACAGTTTACGGCAATCCTGATCAAATACCGGTAACGGAAGAAACTCCCATGAAAGCCGCGGAATCGGCCTATGGCGCTACCAAACAAATGGGAGAACAGATCGTTCATGAAGCCGTAAATTGTTCACAGAACCCTTCAGGTAATACCATCAATTCCATTTTACTCAGGTATTTTAATCCTGTGGGTGCACATCCATCGGCATTGATTGGGGAGTTGCCATTGGGGAAGCCCGAAAACCTGGTACCTGCAATAACCCAAACAGCCATTGGTAAATTGCCAATGATGCAGGTTTGGGGAAATGATTACGAAACAAAAGATGGAAGTTGTGTGCGGGATTATATTCATGTTTGCGATATAGCGCATGCCCATACACTTGCGTTAAACTACCTGTTGCAAAATAAAAATGAAACCAATTGCGATATTTTCAACCTGGGGACAGGCGATGGTCATACAGTTCTTGAAATTATCAACGAATTTGAAAAGATAAGCGGGGTTAGCCTTAATTACCAGCTTGGCCCACGCCGCCCGGGTGATGTGGTTGCTATATATGCCAATAACGATAAAGCTAAAAACCTTTTGGGATGGAAGCCAAAATACAGCCTGAAGGATATGATGGAAACTGCCTGGAAATGGGAACTGAAACTGAAAGAAGATGAAAAAATATTTAATTTATCCAGCACTGCCGGTTTGAATTAACATTTGGGAGACTTTAATTAATCCTTTACTGTATATTTTCTAAAACTTTGTGAGCAACTTTTTCAATCTCATTTGCCACCCTGCAAATCTTTCTTTTACTTTGCCGCAATTGCAGATAGCAGTTTAAACTCTTTTCATTGTATGCTCAACAACATCCAGGTTTCAGGTAATAAAGATACCCGCAGTGGTTTTGGCGATGGCATTTTAGAAGCAGCCCGTAAGAACTCAAATATAGTAGCGCTTACCGCTGACCTGGCAGGCTCTTTAAAATTGAATGGGTTTATTAAAGAATTCCCCGAGAGATTTATCCAGTGTGGTATTGCCGAAGCCAATATGATGGGTATTGCGGCAGGATTAACCATAGGGGGTAAAATTCCTTACACTACTACATTCGCCAATTTTTCAACTGGCAGAGTTTATGATCAGATACGTCAAAGTATTGCTTATAGTGGCAAAAATGTAAAGATCTGTGCATCTCATGCCGGACTTACTTTAGGCGAAGACGGTGCAACCCACCAGATATTGGAAGATATTGGATTGATGAAAATGTTGCCAGGCATGACAGTGATCGTACCCGCAGATTATAATCAAACAAAAGCTGCAACCATGGCGATCGCTGACTACCAGGGGCCGGTTTACCTGCGCTTTGGACGCCCGGTATGGCCAATTTTTACCAATGAGGCAGATTTTGTGATCGGTAAAGCCCAACAGTTTTCCGAAGGTACAGATGTATCCATATTTGCCTGTGGTCATATGGTTTGGAAAGCCATTGAAGCAGGAAAGATCCTGGAAGAAAAAGGGATAAGCGTTGAAATAATAAACATCCATACCATAAAGCCGCTGGATGTGAATGCCATAGTTGCTTCTATCCATAAAACAAAATGTGCAGTAACTGCCGAAGAACATAATATCATTGGTGGACTTGGAGACAGCATTGCTCAAACAGCGGCAAAAAACTTTCCTATACCCATTGAATACGTTGGTACAAATGATACTTTTGGTGAAAGTGGCAAGCCTATGGATCTGTTAAAAAAATATGGACTGGATGCTGAACATATCGTTGCAGCAGCGGAAAAAGCAATATCCAGGAAATAAAGCATATTAAACTTTATAATAAAATGCCAATCATATGATTGGTTTTTTAATGCCAACTTGCTTTTTGAATTGGTTCGAAGAACAATTAAAAAAGCTTAGATGGAATTATGCTGATAGAAAAGAGTTTGGAATATTTGTTAATTTGCATCGGCATTATTTTTACGCTCAACTTACTATGACTGAACATTTAGATGATACAGAACTATTAATACAGTTCAGAGAACCTGCAACGAGGGAACGCAGTTTTACCCTTATCTTAAAAAAATACCAGGAAAAACTTTACTGGCATATCCGGCGTATGGTAATATCGCACGAAGATGCGAACGACGTATTACAAAATATGTTCATTAAAGTTTGGAAGGCTTTGGATAATTTCAGGGAAGACAGCCAACTATATACCTGGCTTTACCGAATTGCTACCAATGAAAGCCTGACCTTTTTGGAGAAGGAGAAAAAAAGATCTTCGGTATCCTTAAGTGATGTAGAAACCGGCCTGAGCAATAAATTAGAAGCTGATAAGCATTTTGATGCCAATAAACTGGAATGGAAGTTGCAGGCTGCAATACAGAAACTTCCTGAAAAACAGCGGGTTGTGTTTAATTTGAGGTATTATGATGAAATGCCCTATGAGAAAATGAGTAAGGTATTGGATACCAGCGAAGGAGCCCTTAAAGCAAGTTATCATCACGCAGTTAAAAAAATAGAGGATTTTATCCTGAACAGTTAAACGATTAGCAGAAAAAACAGTCTGAAGATAGATGGAACAACAAATACACATATTGGATGAATTAAGAGCGCTGAGCCCCACCGTGGCAGCGATCGAAAAAGTAAATGTATTTACTGTTCCAAACGGGTATTTTGAATACCTGGCTACTGATATTTTGATGGGCATTGAACACGAAAATGGATTAACTCAAAACACGGTACTGATTGCAGATGTTCCCAACGGATATTTTGATACCCTGGCAGATTCAATTTTAAGGAAAATAAAAGCCCAGGATACTGAAGATGTGTCTGTAGAAATAAACAGTTTATCACCTGTGTTAGCCGGTATTAAAAATGAAAATGTATTTGAAATTCCGCAGGTGTATTTTGATTCATTGGCTGATACTGTTTTACAAAAAATAAAATCACGGGAGGTTGAAGAAGATGCCTCTACAGAAATAAGGGCTTTATCCCCTATGCTTTACAGCATTCAAAACGAAAATGTTTTTGAGGTACCACAGGGTTATTTTGAGAACTTAAGTGATGATGTTTTAAATAAAGTGAAACCGCAAACTAAGGTTGTAACAATGCCCAGGCGTAGCAGTACATTCTTTAAGTACGCTGTAGCAGCTGCTTTTACCGGGATGATGGCGTTGGGAGTTTTTAAGTTTACCAATGTAAATGATAAAGTTGAATTGCCTGGTTACGTAACAGCAGGCTTACAGGTAAAGGATGTTGACCAGGAACTTGCAAAAATATCTGATGCCGATATTGTAAAATTTTTAGAGGCAGATGGTACCGATGTTAAAACTGCTATGGTTGCCAATAGCGTAGATAAAAATGAATTACCTACCCAGGAAGATTACCTGTTGGATGACCAGGCTTTAGATAAATACCTTAACAGCATCAACGTAGAAGATTTAAAAAATTAAAAAAGATCATGAAAAAAATTATACTCATATTATCGCTTTTATTAGGTAGTCTTTCTATGGCTTTTGCACAAGACGACCAGCCCGGTGGTGAAGGGAGGATTCAGGCACTTTATGTAGCTTATGTAACTCAGCAATTAAAATTGACACCTGAAGAAGCTCAAAAATTCTGGCCTTTACATACCCAATTTGAGGCCGAGTTAAAGGGCGTGAATAAAGATCTGCCGGAACTGACCAAACAACAGAATCGCCTGGATATTAAAAAAAAGTACCAGGACGGGTTCAGTAAAATAGTTGGCGCTAACAGGTGTGAACATTTTTACAGGTTGGGGGATGAGTTCAGAAGAAAACTTTTGGAAAGAAGGGCGCAAAAAAACGGAAATCAACAAAGGCCTAATATGAGGCGTGGCCAATAAATAATAAATAAAAACTCCCTTTAATTTTTAAAGGGAGTTTTTATTATGATCTAAGATCAGCTTATTTTTTTATAAACTTATAGCTTGTTTTTTCTTTGCCGTCAGATAGTGTTATAAAATAAGTTCCGGCAGGGATAGAAGTTATATTCCAGTTCCTTAAATAACCACCGGAAAATTGCAGTTCTTCCTCTTTTCTCCATACCTGTTGCCCGTTAAGCGCTATAATGGTATAGGTCATTTTACCTTTTGCTGCAACAAATCCAAGGTTTAATTCATTTTGAACGGGGTTAGGATACAGGCTCGTGATCTCAGTTTTATTGTCTGTATTTGTCTTAAATAATCGAATGGTATTTGAATATTTGATCAACCCGTTTGACTCTATACTTTTTATACGATAATATACTTTATCATAACCGGGCGTATGCGTATAATTATAGAACTTGCTGCTGCCGGAGGGTATCGATCCTTTTTTTATGAAATGTTCCCCATCGATTGACATTTCAATTTCTAAGTTTGCATTTGCGGCTGACAATGTAAATTCCCACTGCAATTCAGCTTTATTTCCATTCCACCTGCCTCTCAATAAAAATGTATTTGCCGGTACAATGGATAGATAAGGCTGGGTCCATAAACCACGTCCATGCGTTGCTGCAGCTATCAAACCGTCTGATGGCCTGTGCTGCAACATATCTGTGCGTACGGTAGGAAAAGTAGGGCTCGGTATCCATGAGGTAGAACCAGCATTAATGAGTTGGGTTAAATAAACACCGGCTTCAGTGGCAATAATTGCCTTGGTATTGTCGCCAGGCGCAAACATGCACCATCTGACAGGCATGTCAGGGAGGTTAACACCATTATTATCTAATGATGTCCATGATGTGCCGCCATTTGTTGATACCCACACACTAGCTACGCCATAATTTGAATAACAAACCATCAGGTTATTATCATTCGTGCCTGTTGCAATGCAGGATGTATATACATTGGTGGGTAGGCCTGTACTGATATTTGTACCTGCAGAACCACTGGCAATAGTATTTGCAGCATCAACATAACACAACCTGGTAGTGCCTGCATTATTTGTAGTTCCAAAATAAACCCGGTTACTGGTATAAGGCGATACTGTAACTGCTGTTACTGAATTGCCATTTAAAGCAGTAATGCCTACAGACGCACTGGCAGCACCAGCTTGTGGATTTGTCCAACGCCGGTAAGTTCCGGGATCGTCTCCACAGTACATAATATTAGCTGCATCATCATAATCTGTTGGGTTGATAAACTGCCCCGCTGAGGCACTTAAATTTACCCCGGTCCAGGAAACGCCACTATTGGCACTCCGGTAGTACTGGTTATAAAGATATGCGGCGAACTGGTATTGCGGCTCATTCTGATCTATATGAACAAAAGCCCCATCACCACCCGTTACTTCTACAGTTGCACCTAACCCCGCTGTTGAGAATTGATGAGAACCATTATCCTGGGCACCTGCTAAAAAATAATTTGTTAGTGAAGGATGAATAGCACAGGAATAAAATTGTTTTACTCTTAAACCAGTATTCCTGTCCCTGATGGTAGTACCACCGTCGCTGCTGTAATGCACGCCACCATCGCAGCCAAACAAAACACGGTTAGAACCGTAGATTTGAATATAATGTATATCAGCATGTACATATTGACCTGCGACACCCACCCAGTTGGCGATCTTTGACCAACTGGTGCCTCCATTAGTGGTCCGGTAAGGCTCAAGCCCACCAATGATCACATTGTTGGTATTGGCTGGGTCTATTCCTGCTCCAAGGGAGTACCAGCCTTGTCCGTTGGCCCAACTGCCAGCGCCGGGCTGGGTTCCGGTCGCAGCCCATGTTACTCCACCGTCTGTTGATTTATAAATAGTAGCCACATTGTAGTTGGCAGAACTGGCTGGTAACGCATATAAAATATTCCCTGAACAGGCGAGTTCTATCCTGCATGTTGTAACAGTAGGAAAAGGAGTTGTTGGTAAAACCCAATTCCCGGCAGAGGTAGTGGTATTAGTTATTGAAGGGTTATCCGTGTAAAAATAGTAGGCAGTAGCATTAAACACCAGGCCAATGGTTACATGCAATCTGCCCGTACTGCTCACTTCTATATCGGCTACTGTTAAAATGCCTCCGGCTCCCGCAGGTGTAATATTTGTCCAGGATGTTCCCCCATTTGTGGATCTTAAAAGCCCGGTATTTCTATCGCCCAGGTAAATATTTCCGGCAGCATCACAAACTATTTTAGTCCCCCTTAAATATCCTGTAGTAGAAGGCAACTGTGTCCAGGTATTCCCACCATTAATGCTTTTCCATACACCCTGGCCCCTAACTCCGTCAGCATTATAAAAACCTTCACCTGTGGCGAAATACATGATTTGAGCATTAGTAGGATCCTGACAAATGGAAGTTATAGCCATGTTTACAAAAAAATCGTTTATAAGGGTCCAGGTTGGCGAAGAAACTGTTATATCGTTCGTTTTCCATAAGCCACCATCTACCGCACCTATAAAAACGGTATTTCCTGTTGCATCATTGGCATCAACCAACATAGTTCTTATCCTGCCGGAAGTTTTTCCACTATTTGGTCTTGTATTTCCATTTGATGCTCCTACAGCGTCACTATTTGGCCCACGTTCTGTCCAGTTGCCATAACCTGCCACGATCTGAAATGGTAGCGTCTTTTTAAACGAATCAGTATATATTAGGGCGCTCATTAACCTGTCAGGTGGTACAGTACCGATAAGAGGGTCTTTGGTACGCTCAAATTCCATCTCTGCGGCCTTATCCGGGCTATCATATCCTTCATACTCCGTAAGATATTCACCGGTTTTTTGAACGCAGGAGCTTAGTAAACACAGCAATAAAATAAATTGGAATAATGGATTTTTAAGAAAAATCATATTAGAGTATTAAATGGGCCAATAAGCAGTTTTTTAAAGTTCATCAAAAATAATATGATAACGCTCATTTCAGATATTTTATTTACCAAAACTGCTTATATATTTTTTATTTTGTTCCATTTCCTTTTGCCATTCCGCCTCTGTTCCCTACCTTTGCAGCCTGAAAAAAACAGGTCTTTTAATAAAATTATCAATTAACAATTATGGTAGAAATTAAACCAGACGAGATCTCCGCAATCCTTCGCCAGCAATTAAGCAATTTTAATGCAGGCGCAAGTTTGGAGGAAGTGGGTACAGTTTTACAGGTGGGTGATGGTATTGCCCGTGTTTACGGATTGAACAATGTACGTTCGGGTGAACTGGTAGAGTTTGACAATGGTGTAAGAGCTATTGCCCTCAACCTGGAAGAAGATAATGTGGGTGTGGTATTGATGGGTGACAGTGCAGAAATTAAAGAAGGTGATAAAGTAAAGCGCACGGGCCAGATCGCTTCTATTAAAGTAGGAGAAGGTATGAG
>JBDSXS010000122.1:0-3158 GCA_039926045.1 Ferruginibacter sp. | reverse complement strand
CCGAACAAACCAACCAGGCCAAATTTTATCATTTTTAAAAGGAAGGGATACATGATGAGTTATTTTGAATTATTTTTTCGGGTAACCAAACTTATTGCCATCGTATCCAATACCGCTGTCCTGGTTTTTTGATTAATGAATTTACCATTGACCTGGCTTACGTGGAAGTAAGGAAACATTTTTAAAATATTTACGTTCACCGAATCATGACTTATATCCTTTAGATCAGTTAAGGTCGAAAATAAAAGCATTGAATCCCGGGTTAAGTTATTGATAGCTGTTACAGGCGGATCACTGTAATTAACTTTGCCATTATAATAAAAATCAAAACTTGAAGACAGGCATTTATACAAAGTTACTTCCTGTGTTATGTGCTGCTTATTAAGCCATTTACCAGCCATCATTCCCGCCTGGTACCGTAATATGGAAGGATAAAAAAGGCAATTTAAAAATACGGCCAGCAATAAGGCAAAGCCAATATTTTTCTTGAGTACTACCAAAAGCATACTGCCGGGTTTATAAAAAAGAGTAGCAGCCGCAATTACTCCAAGAACTATTAAAAACCAAATAAAGGAATTGAAGGAATAAATCACAATGATCCATACAATGGCAGCAATCAATAAGATAAATAAAACAGTTTGAAAAACATTGATCCTTTTCAGCGCTTTTTCCGAAACTTCTTCAACAAGATATGCAGCCGTTATCATGGCAAAATGAGGAAATAAAATAACGATATAATGTGGTAGTTGAAATTTTGAAACAGAGAACATAAGAAAGCTAATGATTACTGTGCCTCCTATTATCCACCTATTATAATTTACGACTGATCTTTTCCGCCTGAACATATTTATTATGGCCAGCAAAAGTACAATTGACCATGGTATAAAAGCCCATAAGCTGGTGTGTAGGAAAAAGGACAGATCGCCTTTGCCCTTTATAGGTCCGTTATTGAAAAAGCGCCCAAACTGGCTGTCCCAGAAAAAGAACCTGAGGCCCGAAACATTTGTTTTTCCAAAGACCGTCTTTTCAGGATGCAGGTCAAAT
Source organism: Ferruginibacter sp. (assembly GCA_039926045.1). Classification (GTDB taxonomy): domain Bacteria; phylum Bacteroidota; class Bacteroidia; order Chitinophagales; family Chitinophagaceae; genus Ferruginibacter. The sequence continues at coordinate 2,114 of JBDSXS010000122.1, read as the reverse complement.
TGAGCGTACAGGGAGTACAGTTCAGGTAAAATAAAAATGAATACCAGCAGGACGAAAACATACCATTTCAGTTTTACAAATTCACTCCACTGTTTTGTTCTTATCCAGTAAATAACAAAGCCGGCCGCAATGGTAATAAGCGCAAAGATCCCTTTCGTCATCACAGCACAGGCAGCAAAAAAAGCTGCTACAACAATATGCCAGAACCATTTTTTTTCAAAAGCTTTATACATATGGTACATGGCAGCAATCACAAAGGCAGTTAAATAGATCTCTACCTTGCCATCAAAATTTGAAATAATTATGTGCAATGCGCTGGCATAAACAAGTGTGGAGACCCTGGCTATTTCTCTTGAATAGATAACTGCTGTTAATTTGTAGCAATAGGCAATGGAAACTATAAAAAGAATAAAGGAAGGAATCTTATAAGCGAATGCCGAAATACCGAATACCTTAAAGCTTATAGCAGCCAACCAAAAAGGCAGATGTGGTTTATCCAGCCAGTCGGCGCTGTTTATCCATAGATCAAGCCAGTTGCCGCTTTTCGCAATTTGTTTGGCCAGGCCGGCATACAAAGTGCCATCGGGTTCCAGGATCTCATTGAACAAACCTGTTAGATTTAAAAAAATAACGAACCCTAATAAAATGGTAAAGGAGGTTTTTGAGAGCTGGTTATTAGCCATGAAAACATTTTTAGAACACATCAAATATATTGATTTATCTATTAGTTAAAATAATGGCTTCATTGCATCAACGCTTTTTAAAACTATTTAATTATTTGTGCGAAGTAGTATATTCGCTTTCTTTGATCAGGCTAAGGAAATAATTAACTATGCTCATCAGCTGGCGTGTCCCCAAAACCATACAGTGGATAGTAAAACTATTCATTATATACCTGTGCATATTTACTGCTTTCCGCATTGCCACGGTGATCTGTTTTAAACCAAAAAATACCGGCATTTTTGAACTGGCCCCTTCATTCTGGCTGGGTTTAAAATATGACCTGCGCTGGATAGCACTCATTTTATTACCCATTGCCTTATTGTCATTATATCCACGCCTATCTCCTTTTTACAGTGAAAGAAGTAAAAAAAGATGGACGTTCTATCTCGGTATAGTCACTTTACTGGTGTTGTTTTTTTATGGCGCCGATTTTGGGCAATTTGCCTACATCAATGCAAGACTTAATGCAGATGCGTTGATCTTTGCCGAAGATCCCAGGGAAAGTTTACAGATGGTTTGGCAAAGCTACCCGGTTGTTTGGATCTTATTTGGGCTGATAGGCGCTGTGATCATGATGACCTGGATGTTTCGCAGGATGCACGTTGATGTAACAGAGAAGAATCTCAACATTCATAAATTTACTTACCGCCGGAGATGGCATGCTGCCGCACTTTTGCTCCTGGGTTGGTTTGTGTATGGCTTTTTTACTTTAAAGCCTTTGGATTTTTTCAGGGCCTTTAATTTAAATGATGAATTTAAAAGTAACCTGGCCTTAAATCCTTTACAAAATTTTTTCACTACGCTACGTTTCAGGAACCCTGATCATAACAGCAGGGCAAAAGAATATTATCCTTACATGGCGCGGTTCTTACAATTACAAAAAGATAATAGTTTCAAAAAAGGTTACCGCCGTTTAGTTCAGCCCGGCAGTAAAACCCTGGAAAGCCAGCCAAATGTAGTGTTGGTACTCTGCGAAAGTTTCAGCATGTATAAAAGCAGCATGAGCGGCAATGCATTGAACAGCACCCCCTACTTTAACCAGATGTGCAAGGAGGGGATCTTCTTTGAGCGTTGCTTTACACCAACTTTTGGTACGGCCCGTGGTGTTTTTGCAACAATAACCGGCATACCTGATGTACAGCTTTCTAAATTTTCTACCCGCAATGAAGAAGCAGTTAACCAACGAACCATTATTAATGATTTTTACGGCTACGAAAAATATTATTTTATCGGTGGGCGTACACAGTTCAATAATTTTAAAGGTTTAATAGCCAATATCAACGGTCTGCATGTTTATGAAGAAGGAAAATACAAAGCCCAAAAACTGAATGTTTGGGGCATCAGCGACAAGAACCTTTTTCTGGAAGCCAACGGGATCTTATCAAAACAGG
>JBDSXS010000121.1:0-10842 GCA_039926045.1 Ferruginibacter sp. | reverse complement strand
CTTATTTTCAAATGGAAGATTACGGAAAGGCAGAAAAAATATTACTGGACCTGGCTGCAAAAGATCCAAAAGATGCAGAAACTATGTACACATTGGCCAGGACCTATCTTGAAATGGGCCTTGAGGGTAAAGCAATTCCGTATTATGTAAAAGCATTACAGCTTGATGACACAAAAAGTAAATGGCATTTTGAATTAGGCTTACTCTATTACAATAATGATAATTATAAAAATGCAGTACTGAGTTTTAATAAAGCAGCAGCAAATGGTTTTATACGCAACAACGATTTTAATGAGAACCTTGGATTTTCTTACATCTATAGCGGTGAATTTGAAAAAGGAGAATCGCTTTTAACAGAGATCATAGCCAGGAAGCCGGGCGATAAGGAATTACTAAGAGATATTTCTGTAGCTTTTTACGACAGTAAAATGTATGACAAGTGCCTGGATTATTGCCAGAAATTAATGGAGATGGATATGAAGGACGGCAAAGCACTTTACCAGGCCGGTCTTTGTTTTCAGAAGAAAGGAGAAACAGCAAGGGGGCAACAGATGTGTGATAAAGCCATCGAGCTGGATCCTTCGCTGGCAGGTTTAAGACAGAAAAAAATGGACATGGGTATGTAAAATATTGCTTAAAGTTTTTCTTGCGATTGATTTAGTTTGTAGCCGGGAGCTTATCTCCCGGTTTTTTATTTAAAAATACTTCTGCCAGCATACACCTGGCACTTCCGCCACCTGCGGTTTCGATAGAGTCTAAAGGAGCATGAATGATCCGGTTATATTTTTGCAGTGTTCGGATCTGCAAATCAGTCAGGGATCTAAATGCCTGTGTTGACATCACCAGTAACAATTCATCATCAGCATTTTTAACCTGAAGCATATTCCCCGCAAAACAATTCAGTTGCTGCAATGAAATATCAATGATCTCTTTATTTGTCAATACTAAAGATGACAGCAGTTTTTCTTTGGCTGTTCCTTCAGCGATCGACTCCAGGCAAACAACCGCATAGGGATCAGCAATGCACATCATCACGTTGGTATGGTAAATAGCAATGCCTGTGCTGTCTGTTGCCCTGAATGTTACGGGGCTATATCCAACCATGCTGCAAAAATCATTCAATATTTTTTCATCTGTCCTGGGCGATAAACAGGCATAGGCAATTTTATTTTCCCTGTCTAAAACCATGCTGCCGGTTCCTTCTAAAAAGAGTTCATCAGCTTCTGATCTGCTGAGGTCAACGATCTCCGAAACAGAAAATTTATCCTGCACGGCTGCCAGCACAGCAGTTTTTCTTTCCAGCCTGCGGTTAACAGCAAACATGGGGTACAGAAATACCCGGCCATCATCATGAAAAGATATCCAGTTGTTTGGAAAGATCGAATCGGGAGTAGATGGAAAGAGGCTGTCTTCAACAACTGTTACATCAACTTTATTTTTACGCAACAGTTCCACAAAACCGTTAAACTCCTGCAAAGCCTTTTGCTGAATATCTCCTTTAATATTTTTTTGAAAACTATTATTAACAGCAGTTTCGGCGTTAAAGCCAAAATTTACAGGCCGGATCATTAATAGATGTGTAGTGTTTTGCATGATCAGTGTCCTTTTCCAAAATTCTTTTCGCCGGCCCTTATGGCTACAGGTAAAAAATTCTCCTTTGGTGGTATAGGGCATTTATAGCCCGCTGAATAGGCACAATAGGGGTTATATGCCTTATTGAAATCCAGTTGCACCATATTGTTTTGTATATCCTGCTTAAAAAATTCAAAGTAACGGCCGCTGCCATAAGTTTCATCGCCGGTTGTAGCATCAGTGAATGGAACAAATAAATAATTCCTGTATTTTTCATCCTTCATAAGATCTTTTGACTGGTAAACAAACAGATAATAAGCGGCTGCTGAAATTGTAAAATTCAACCTCCCGTATTTGTAATAATGCTTCAGTGTTTTGGCTGATGTGACCAGAGTAAAGCCGATGCTGTCAGTAATCCTTTCAAAGGTACAGGTAACATTATACATGGCATTTACCGGGAAGAAATGAAAATATTTTTTATCTTTTTTGGGAACCACTTCATGATTGATGACATAATTTTTCTGGTAAGTTTTAATTCGCTCAACATAAAAATCCTTCTTTTGTGCAAAAGCAACACTACACAAAAAAAAACCAGTGGCTAAAATGAAAATTCTTTGCATAATAAATAATCTGCGAAATCAAATAAATCAGGCAATCTGCGATCTAGTTCATCATCAGCACATTCACACTCCGCTGTAAAATATTAAAAGCGATCTCGGCCATCAGGTTCTCTTTGTCCAGAGTGGGGTTCACCTCAGTGATCTCGAAGCAACATATCTTTCGGTTCTGCATAAATTTACTGATCAGGTCTTCCACTTCACGTTCCTTTAATCCATTACTCACCGGCGTTCCGGTACCTTTGGAAATTGATGAATCCAGGCTGTCCACATCAAAACTTACATATATATCAGTACAATCGCTTAAATACCTTAATACTTTCCTGCAAACATTTTCGGCTCCATTGCGTCTAACTTCAGCAGTGGTGATCACCTTCATATCGAGCTTATCGATCAGGTGTTTTTCTTCTTTCTCAAAATCACGCAAAGAGATAAACACTACATCTTCGGGCAAAACTTTGGGGCTGATCTTGCCCAGGCTTTTTAACAGCTCCCATTGTTTGGCAGTCTTTTCATCCAGCTCATGCACACTCATCTCAGCATTGTCTTCTCCTATGGACGCAGCCATGGGCATACCGTGTATATTGCCCGATGGAGTAGTGTACGGGGTGTGCAGGTCGGCATGCGCATCTATCCAGATCACGCCCAGTTTACTTTTTGGTTTGGCGATCTTTATACCGGCAATGGTACCGGCTGAATTACTGTGATCGCCGCTGAGTATAACAGGGAAAAAATGCCCTTTTATAGAATCTGCAACGGCTTTGCTGATCCTTTCAGATATGGTCAATACACCCTGCATACGTTTGGCATAAGGCGATTGTATGGGTTCATACAATAATTTATTCTCAACTTCTATTTTTTCAGAGGGAAAATGCACAAAGAAATTACTCATAAAATCCAGTGCAGCGATCTTTATGGCTTCAACACCCAGGCTGGCACCACGGGTTCCGGCACCGATCTCAGAGGGCACTTCTATTAATTTTATATTCTTCATATATCAGTTTAGGATTTGCAAAGCTGGTTTCAGTAATCGTTAATATTCAAATTTACAACTTTCCTTTTTAGGGATTGCTGAATGCAGCAATTAACAGGCAGAACTGCTGTTTATTAAGCCATTTCAGCCGGTATTAAAACAATAAATGAACAATTTAGCCGTTTTATTTACAGACCGGATCATGCACAAAAATTAGTTTGTTTGTGCCTGATTCAAAAAAGATGCCCCTGAGTTATCAGGGGCATTGCCAATTATATGAAGTACACTATTAAAACTGTTCCAGTTTACTGAAGAAGAAATCACCCTCTATTAAAGCATTCTCATCGCTATCACTGCCATGCACTGCATTTTCGCCAATCGATGCTGCGAAAAGTTTACGGATAGTACCATCTGCGGCTTCTGCAGGATTGGTTGCCCCGATCAATTTTCGGAAATCTTCAACAGCGTTGTCTTTTTCAAGAATAGCCGCCGTAATAGGCCCGCTGCTCATGAACTCAACCAGTTCGCCATAAAAAGGCCTTGCTGCATGCACGGCATAGAATTCACCTGCTTTTTCCTTACTCAGTTTGGTCATTTTCATAGCTGCAATGCGAAAACCGGCAGCGTTTATCATTTCCAGGATAGCACCGGTATTTCCTTTGCGTGTTGCATCCGGCTTAATCATTGTAAAGGTTCTGTTACTCATTATTTTCTTTTTTTGAGCCGCAAAGATAGGGAAGGATCGCAGATTTCAGATTTGCGATTTTAAATTTGTCCTCTCTTAATTCTTAAAAGATATTTAAAATCTGCAGGCTTCTGCCTTAAATCTAAAATCGTCAATTGGTTTATAAATGCTTTTATCCTACTTTTGCGCCGCTTTATGCAACCACTACAAAACATATTCTCATTACTTGATCAACCTAAAAAGGTGGTGATCACCATGCATCAAAAACCTGATGGTGATGCTATGGGCTCCACGCTGGCACTTTATCATTTTTTGACCAAACTGGGGCATAGCTGCACGGTTATTTCACCTACAAACTGGGCGGGTTTTTTAAACTGGATGCCCGGGTGCGATAAAGTACTTGATTATGAAAGTCAACATGCAAAGGCCGATACATTGATAGACGAGGCTGATTGGATCTTTTGCCTGGATTTTAATATACTCAGCCGTACCAAAAGGATGGAGGAAAAATTAACAGCAGCAAAAGGAGAGCGGATACTGATCGATCACCACCGGGAACCCCAGACAGCAGTATTTGCTTACGGTAACAGCGATATTCAAAAAAGTTCAACCGCAGAAATGGTCTATGATCTTATTGCTGACTCCGGCAAGATTGATATGATAGATGCAACTATCGGTGAATGTTTATATGCAGGTGTGATGACAGATACCGGTTCTTTCCGTTTTCCATCAACCAAATCAAGCGTACACAAAATGGTGTATGAATTAAAAGAAAGGGGACTTGAGCATAGCCATGTACACGAGGAACTCTTCGATAATTTTTTAGAAAGCCGTTTTCGTTTTATCGGGCATGTATTGCTGAACCGGATGGAAGTTTTTTACGAATATAATACTGCCCTGATCACCATTCCACAAGCCGACCTGATCAAATTCAATGTAAAGACAGGTGATACAGAAGGTTTGGTGAACTATGCACTCAGCATACAGGGAATAAAGCTGGCGGTGGTTATCATTGACAGGGGAGAAGAGCGAAAAAGTTCATTCAGGAGCAAGGGTGATTTTGATGTAAATACATTTGCCCGTAAATATTTTAATGGAGGCGGTCATTTTAATGCTGCCGGGGGATTTAATAAAGAACCGCTGGATGAAGTTGTTGCAAAATTTAAAGCAGCCATAAAAGAAAGCGCAGCACAGTTAGGCAGTTATCAATTTTAAAATAATAAAACAATAATCACAATGAAACAATTTATTTATTTGTCTGTAATCTGCATGCTGCTGTTATCGGCGTGTACCAATTCTTATAAAAAAGGAGACAAGGGCCTCGAATACAAGATAATTTCTAACGGAAAGGGAAAGACCATTGGATATGGAAATTTTATGATGATACATATCAAGCAGGTTTATAGTGGTACAAAAGACACTGTGCTATTGGATACAAGGGATTTTATGCCGCGTATGCAGGTATTTGATTCTGTAAATACGCCAATACCTTATTATAAAATTATAACCCAAATGCGAAAGGGAGATAGCCTCGTTATAAGGTTGCTTACCGACAGTGCATTTAAAACCGGGAAACAGGAAATGCCTCCTTTTATGAAAAAAGGCAAATACCTGTATACACATGTTACCATGGTCAACTTCTTCGAAACACGGGAACAGGCAGACAGTGCCATTAAGGCTGAAGCTGTTTTGGCTAAACCCATAGTTTATAAAAAACAAGTGGAAGAAATTGAAAAGGACCTGGCTACCAGGAAAGCACAGTTAGCTGCTGATAGTAAGATCATTGAAGATTACCTGGCAAAGCATAATATTAAGGCTGAGAAAACAAAATGGGGCACTTATGTTTCTATTGCGAGTGAAGGAACAGGCGACAAAATAAACAACAATAAAATTGCGATGGTGAATTATACGGGTCGCACTTTGGATAGTGGAAAGGTTTTTGATTCGAATGTTGATCCAAAATTTGAGCATGTAGGACCTATTGCTGTTAACCTGGGTGATTGGGCCGACCTTATTATCGGTTGGAAAGATGCAATACTGCAGTTAAAGGATAAAAGTAAAGCTATCATTTTCATTCCTTCATCATTAGCTTATGGTGAAAACGGAAAGGGAGCTGATATAAAGCCAAATCAACCTTTAATGTTTGATATGGAAGTTACTGAAGTAACAACCGAGGAAGAATACCTGGCTAAAGAAAATGCCAAGCAGCAGGAAATGATCAAAAAAATACAGGAAGGTAAAACTCCTCCACTTCCTGCTCCAAAGAAACCAGGAAATTAATAAAAATGACATTGGAAAATATAAGCGCCCCGGATCTGTTCAGGGCGCTTTTTTGTATGCATTAAAAAGGGTGATGGCTTGTTTTGCTTCGAGTACATCATGCACCCGCAGTATGGCGGTACCCTGCAACAGAGCCATAGTATTTAAAACAGTAGTGCCGTTCAACGCTTCATCAACTGTAACACCAAGGGTTTTATAAATGGTACTCTTCCGGGATAGACCAACAAGAATTGGTTTATCGATTATAGAAAGCAGGGAAAGGTTTTTCAGCAATTGAAAATTATGTTCAACGGTTTTGCCAAAACCAAACCCGGGGTCTATAATGATATCTTTGATCCCGGCTTTGGCACAGGCATCGGTCTGCTGAATAAAAAAATCCAGCACTTCCTGAACCACATTTGTATACACAGGTTTTTTTTGCATGGTTGCAGGCTTACCCTGCATGTGCATACATATATAGGGTACCTGTAAAGCGGCAACGGTTTCCAGCATAGCGGCATCCAGGTTTCCCCCACTGATGTCATTTACAATACCTGCGCCGGCCGAAACAGCGGCTTTTGCAACCTGGCTGTTATACGTATCAACTGATAATATGGTATCGGCAAAATGATGATGAAGGCTTTCGATCACCGGTAATATCCTGTCTGTTTCTTCCTGCACAGAGACGGGTTCGCTGCCGGGCTTTGTACTTAGCCCCCCAATATCCAGGATCGATGCACCATCGCTTACCATTTTTCCTGCAAGGGATAAAATGCCGTCCGGTTTCAAATTTAAATGCCCTTCATAAAAAGAATCCCGTGTGGCATTTATAATACCCATGATGACAGGCTCATCCAGGTTTAAAAGTTTTCCTTTGCAGTTTATGCTGTTCATCAGGCCTTTTCAATTATTTTTGAGTTAATATCACACTAAGTTACAAATGCGCATTGATAAATGAAATGAGCCACAACAAGAGTTGATAATATTTCAAAATGTTATGGCGAATTCCATGTGACCAAAATCAATATAAGAAACACATGAATACGAACCTGCAATACGAACAGGCAGTTGAAAGCTGCAAAGAGATCTTTTTAAAAAAAACCAAAGACTACGGAACATCCTGGCGTGTGTACAGGACCATTTCTGTTGCCGACCAGATCTATATAAAAGCAAAGCGTATCCGTACCATACAGGATAAGGGCGTACAAAAGATAGGTGATGATGTTATCAGCGAATTTAAAGGCATATTGAATTATGGCATCATTGGTTTAATACAGCTTGATATTAAAGATGATGAACTTGAAGACCTGCCTTATGAAAAGGTTGAGCAGTTATACAATGAAAAAGCTGCTATTGCAAAAAAACTGATGGAAGATAAGAACCATGATTATGGCGAAGCCTGGAGGGAAATGAGCCAGGAAAGTTTTGTAGACCTGATGCTGGCAAAAATTTTGCGCATCAAACAAATTTTGGTTAACGATGGCAAGACCATCGCCAGCGAGGGTATTGATGCCAATTTTTATGATATTATAAATTATGCGGCTTTTGGGTTGATATTGATCGATGAGGAATTGCACCTTATTTAGGGGCCGGGGCGCTTATGCGGCCTGGATGATAAATACAATAGCAACAAAAATTACGGAACTATGAAACAGCTTGTAAACATTGCAAGAATTTTGGTTGGGGGATTATTTATTTTCTCGGGTTTGGTTAAAGCCATTGATCCATTGGGGCTTGCCTATAAAATGCAGGAATTTTTTGAAGTGTGGGCATCCGAAGGTATCATGAAGGGTATGATGTTGTGGCTAAATGAACATGCGTTGATGTTTTCGATTTTCATGATCACCCTGGAAGTGGTTTTAGGTATCGCCCTGTTATTGGGCTGGAGAACAAAAACGGCTTCCTGGTTTTTGCTTTTGTTGACGCTGTTCTTTACTTTTCTTACCGGTTATGTTTTATTCAGTGGCAAGATCAGGGCCTGTGGCTGTTTTGGAGATTGTATACCGCTTACGCCCATCCAAACCTTCACAAAAGATATTGTGCTACTGGTTTTGGTGTTTTTAATACTGTTTGGCAGAAGATATATCAAACCTGTTTTTTCAAACGCCATTAATGTGAGCGTTCTTTTAATTTCATTGCTTGCTGTTTTAGGATTGCAATGGTATGTTTTAAGGTACCTTCCGGTTAAGGATTGTCTTCCTTTTAAAACAGGCAACAATATCCTGGACCTGCGTAAAATGCCAAAGGATGCCATACCCGACAAATTTGATTATAGGTTTATTTATAAAAAGAATGGAGAAAATAAAGAGTATATAGTTTCTGCGTTACCTGACAGCAGTTGGGAATTTGTGGAGAGGAAACAGGTACTTGTTGAAAAAGGGAAAAATAATATACCCTTGATAAATGATTTTACTTTAACCACACAAAGCGGCGCAGATACTACTGAAGCATTATTAAATTCATCCGGCGAATATTATTTATTGTTTATAAAAGAATATCCGGGTGATGAACAGTGGAGCGCAACTGAGGATTATATGCAGTTACGGGATAAAGATAAACCTCATTTTGTCGTAACTTCTCAACCAAAGGAAATAAACAGACTGTTTAACGGGGGCAGGAATAAGTTTAATGTGGAGATACTTACCTGCGATGCCACAGCCATAAAAACTGCGGCGAGGGTTAACCCAACTTTATACCTGATGAAAGGGCCGGTTATACAAAGAAAATTGAGCTGGGCTGACTTTAAAAAAATTACAAAAAGCAGTGGGTCTAAACCTTTGACTAAGTAGTATATCGAAAACACAATTTATCGGTTCAAAATTGAGATACATTTTAAAAAAAATCTTCTATTCTTTTTTAGTACTGCTCGGCGTAGTGGTATTGGTGTTTATTATGTTCCAGGGCTTTGGCGATCCTGCCCGTATGATCGTTGGCCAAACAGGAGATAAAAAGACCATGGATAATATCCGAAGCGACCTGTACCTCGATCAGCCAAAATGGAAACAGTTTGTGCTGTATCTAAATGATGTGTCGCCGGTTTGTGTACACAGCAAAGCTGCTATTGAAAAAAAACAACTGAAGGGATTTTTTATTGGTGGCAATACAAAGTTTGGCATCAAGATCCCTTACCTGCGTAAAAGTTATCAAACCAAAAAAGAAGTAGGTAAGGTTTTATTGGAAGCATTACCCGGAACATTGATCCTGGCCATTGCAGCCATGCTTTTTGCAACCATCATCGGTATCTTATTAGGTGTAACGGCTGCTGTAAAAAAAGGAACCTGGATGGATACGACCGCTGTCTTCTCCAGCATTGCCGGTATTTCGGCCCCGTCTTTTTTTATGGCAATTATCATTGCTTATTTTTTTGGCGTTGTATTGCATGCATACACGGGTTTAAATTTAACCGGGAGCTGGTTTGATATTGACGAAGTAACGGGGGAACGATACCTAAGCCTGCAGAACCTGGTATTGCCTGCTTTTACATTGGGCATAAGGCCGCTTGCCATCATTACACAGTTAACCCGAAGCGCTATGCTTGATGTGTTAGGGCAGGATTATATACGCACAGCTTATGCAAAAGGTCTCGGTAAAAATGCCATCATCTATAAACATGCTTTACGTAATGCACTTAATCCTGTAATTACTTCCATTACCGGCTGGTTTGCCGAGTTGCTGGCCGGTGCATTTTTTGTTGAATATATTTTTGGCTGGAAGGGTATAGGGAAGATCACCGTTGATGCTTTGGAAAAATTAGATTACCCGATAGTTATGGGTTCTGTTTTACTAAGCGCCTGTATATTTATCATCATCAATTTTTTTGCTGATGTTTTGTACAGGTTGGTTGATCCCCGGATCAGGTCTTTGTGATCTTACTTTTCCAATAAGCCCTGGTCAACCCAACTTTTAATAACAGCAATCTCCGTTTCTGGTAATTTGTCGTGTTTAAATGGCATGAAACCTCTTTGGCCGGGGTTTAGCATTACCCTCGCCAGCATATCTGCGCCATATTTTTTTGCCGATTCATAGTTTTCAAAATTTGCCTTATTGCCTCCTTTGGAAGGCAGGTGGCAGGGTGTACACTTTGCCTGTACCAGGGGTACTATATCATCATTATAAGTAGTGTATTTTACTACAGTTTTACCTGGACTTGCTTTTTTTGAACAGGCCGCAAACACTATAATAACGATCAATGTTAGAACGAAAGGTATCTTTTTCATACAGTTTATTTTATTATTTATTCAACAATTTAAAAACAAAATTTGGTTTATACATAAAAATTTTTGGTAAATGCCAAGGATCAAATTACCTGCCTATTAACATTTCTTTTGTAAACATAGTTTTTCATGCCCCGTCTTATATACATTAATAACAATTAAATTTTACAATCATGAAAAAGATTTTTACACTACTAGTTTTAAGTACCGCAATGTTAAGTACAGCATTTGCACAGTACGGTCAGCATGGCCAAAGAGACAATGACAAATCAAACGATGTATATGTTTTCAATGATAATAATGGTTATGATAAACATGACAACGATTTTGGTAAAGGTTATGGTAAAGGTTATGGCAGAGGTTCATACATCTTTACCGCAAGGGAAAAGGATATGGCGATAGACCAGATCAACCGGGAGTTTGCTTACAAGATCCAGTCTGTAAAAAATAAATATTTTATGAGCTGGTACCAGAAAAAGCATATGATCAATGACCTGGAAGAACAACGCGATGAAGAAATTT
>JBDSXS010000120.1:0-6025 GCA_039926045.1 Ferruginibacter sp. | reverse complement strand
CCAGTTCATTTAATTTTCTTTCCAATACAACTCTATTCTTCTCTGTAGATCTCAGTTTTAATGCATCCTGTTTTTCAAGAAGTAATTTTTGTTTTTTGTTTAAGATCTGCTGATCATTTAATTTTTGCCCCAGCACAAGTCTTTCTTTCAGTACATGATTCAGTTTTGCATTATTTTGTTCCTGTAGTAAAAGGTTTTGTTTCAACTGCAGTAGTTGCCGATCTGTCATTTTTCTTTCTTCAATTTCTTTTTCACTCAACAGATCTGCCGCACTTAGCTTGATCTGATTTTGGGAATACCCTTGCACTATTTTAGTCTGTTGTTCTTCAATTAAATTTTGCTTTAATAATGAAAAATTACTGCTGTCGTATTTAAGATTTTTTCTGAGTTCAATTGGAAAATTCAGGTCCGAAGGCTCAGGCAATCTTTTTACTTTAACTGTAAAACTTCCAGGTAGTTTTGTCCCGTCTCTTTTTGATAATGTTAAAGTAACATCACCGGTTTGATGAACTTTTACAATATAATTTCCATTGATGCCGCTTATTAATCCTTCGGAAATGTTCATTACTAGATCTTCCGGTTTTACATCTGGCACATTAACTTTTACAGGGTTTTCTATTCCTATGTATAAAACACTTCTTTTATCGGCATCTGCATAAGCTGTTTTGAATGATGACTGATTTGTTAAAGCAACAACTGCACCATCCTTAGCTTTTTCCCCAAATGTTTTTATGGCTTCATCGCCGGTGTAAATATCAACACTTGCAAATTTGGTTATTCCTGTTAAATCTGCAATTTCATCCAGCGTTTTACCGGGATATTCCGTGTTGTCAACTATCATCAGGGGGTTGGCACCCCATATTTCCGACTGGTTGCCGGTTACCCTTACAATGTCTGCAGTCCACTTTGATTTTTCTATTCCAAAACCAGGTTTGGTATTGATAATGATAACACCATTTTTCCCTTTATCCCCGTAAACTTTCACGGCTATGGCATCTTTTATAATCCTTACATCCTGGATGTCTTCCGGCTTGATATTCTCCGCAGCAGATTTATCTGTTTCTTTCCCATTTACTACATATAATGGTTGTTTACCACCTAGGTCAATATCGGCTATGGTTTTAAAGGGAACGGTATCTGCAACTTCATAAAAAGTTGTTGGATCGATCGTGGTCTCAATGATTGTTTTGGGCACTTCAAATGGGACTAACTTTCTTGTTTTAGGGTTTGTTTTTGCTTTTAAACTAAAAGCAGCAAAGATCAATGCTGCCAGCGGTAAAACCATTAACCTGGCTATATAACTTACTTTAGGGCTATTGTTTTTGGTTAACATAAGGAGCCTGCGTTTTATAGGTGAATAGAAAAAATTGTTGGCCAGTTCAAACCGATGCCTGGGATAAGCCGCCTGCAGTATCATGGCTGCAAAAGCCGAGGTATCACTGTCCTCCACAGCTTTTTTATCTGCTATAAATTCGTGTATCATGTTGAGTTCTTTGCGGTATAGCCAAAAGAAAGGATTACACCAGCAAAAGATAAGTGTGAAATTTATAAAGAGTTTATCGTAAGTATGTTTCTCTTCAATATGGGCAACTTCGTGTTTAAAGATCTGCCGGCCTGTTGTGCTGTTTATATCAATACTGCTGTTCCAGAAAATGTATTTAAAAAATGAAAAAGGCGTGCTGTCATCTTCTGTGTTTACAAAAGATACTTCTTCGATCTGCTGTACAGTATATTTTTTCAAAAGCCTATGGATCAGGTATATCGTACGAAGCATTACAACAAAGAAAATGAGGGAGATCAGCCAATAAGCCAATGGATATACCTGTTGAAAACTCCAGTTACTTTTCTGTGACGCGATCACCATATACTCATCACCAACAGACACAGCTTGTAATACACGGATGGCCTGGTTTTGCGTTGCGGCCGGTTGCCAGAAGTTTATTTTCAACAGGGGCAGTAAAAGAGACAGGCACATGGCTGCCAGCAAATAGAAACGGTTGTATTGGTGAAAGATCTTGTTGCGGAGGAACAACCAGTAATAACCGAACAAAATGCCGGAGCAGATCATTACTTTTAGCAAGTACCAAAAATAAGGCAGCATAACAATAAATTTAATAGTTCAAAATAATTTTGAGTTTTGTGTTTAGAGTTTTGGGTTGCGGACCCTGATTGCCTGAGCTCTTGTATTTTTTTAACTATTCATGATCCTTGCATTCTAAAAAACACAAAACCCATAACCCCAAAACTAAAAACCCTTTTATTTTTTCTTCAGTTGCTTTAACAACATCTCCAGGTCTTCCACGCTTAAATTGTTTTCTTTTACCATAAAGGATACTGCATTACTGAAGGATCCTTCAAAATATCCTTTCACAAAACTCTTCATGGTGCTCTTGCTGTAAGCATCTTTACTTACTAAAGGATAATACTGGTGTGTTCTGCCAAACACCGTAATACCAACAAATTCTTTGTCAACAAGGATCTTTATAATGGTAGCCACGGTATTGTTATGGGGTTTGGGTGCAGGTAATTCATCGATGATCTCCCGTAAGAAAGCTTTGTCCAGTTTCCATATTACCTGCATGATCTGCTCTTCGGCCTTGGTTAAAATTTTCATTGTAATAGTTGTTTAATGCTTGAAGAAGTAAATGTAAAACTAATTATTTAGTTATGCAACTATTTTTTTAGTTGTTCACATTTTTTAACAATTGGTGAAGAAATTAATTTTCGATACTGGAACAGTTACAGCTAAATTTGTAGCAATTGCCACAGAGGCACTGAAGCACTGAAATCTCTAAGGCAAAAAAACAAAACATAATCTTCCCGATTACCCCTTCAGGGGATAGGGGGCAAACACAAAACACAAAACCCAAAACCGAGTATGTCTCAATCAATAGTAGAATTAAAGCATGTAAATATTTACCAGGGCGACAGTCTTATTTTAAGTGATGTAAACGTTTCGGTAGATAAGGGTGAGTTTGTGTATTTGGTTGGTAAAACAGGAACCGGCAAAAGCAGTTTATTAAAAACGATGTATGGCGATCTGGAGTTAAGAGAAGGAGAGGGTTGGGTTGTGGGACACGACTTAAAAACGTTAACCTGGAAAACGGTTCCTTTTTTACGCCGTAACCTGGGCGTGGTTTTCCAGGATTTTCAATTACTAACAGACAGGAATGTGAATGAGAATATGAAATTTGTTTTGAAAGCAACGGGCTGGAAAGACGAAAAACTTATGGATGAAAAGATCGCTGATGTATTGGATAAAGTTGGACTGAAAACCAAGGGCTTTAAAATGCCTTTTGAATTGAGCGGTGGCGAGCAACAGCGTATGGATGTAGCGAGGGCTTTATTGAATTCTCCTAAATTGATATTGGCTGATGAGCCAACCGGTAACCTTGACCCGGAGACAAGTGATGAGATCATGCAATTGCTGTTTCATATCTGCAGGGATTTTAACACCACCATTATCATGGCTACACATGATTATATGGTGATCAAAAAATTTCCGGCACGAACCATTAAAACGGAAATGGGAAAGGTTTGGGATAATGCTACCATAGAAATGTCATAAGTTCCCTGGCATTGGCTTCATTATTATAAGTTGTTTGCAGTAAACCCTGTCTTTGCTGGATCTCCTGTTCGGTAAAGGGCTGTCCGTATAATTCCTCCATTTTTTGTTGAAAGGATCCTGCGTCATCTGCCATATGGCAACATGACTCAAGCCCGGATCCTTCTACTGCGGCTTTATTTACCAGGCAATGTCTTCCGTTAAAGATCGCATTCAATAATTTTAATTTAATGCCGGTATTATTCATGGAAGGCAATACATGTACATGGGCTTTACAGATCATGTCCTGCATTTCCTTGTCGGAAGGGTTGGCCACTAAACAGGTATGCTGGTGGTTATGGGCAAGGCGCTGTAATTTTTCTGATGGATCTTTACCTGCAATTACAAAAGGGATAGTCAGCTTGCTGAACACATGTTGCAATAACCAGGTGGCAGCTTTTTCATTTTCATTAATAGCCAGGTTACCATGGTAAAGGCAAAAACAACCTTTGCCTTCTTTTCCAACTGCTAAAGTGTACGGTAAAAAAACAGGCAGGTAATGTATATCGTTTGCAGCAAAAGCCTGGTGATACAATTCCGCATCTTGATTGCTTACGGCTAAAAATGTGGCCTTATTTGCAATGGCTTTTTCATATCTCTTTAAAAGCCTGCTCTCGTGCAGGAAATATATTTTTTTAAATAAATCCGATTCATGCCTGGCCAATTGTCTGTAATACTCAAACTCGGCATTGTGCAGCCTTACAATTACTTTCCTGTTCTTTAATTGCTGTTTAAATAAATGATAAGTGCAGTGAATTCCTTCCAGTAAAACCGGGTGCTCATCTTTTTGCAGGTTTGCTATCAATTCATCATTTGCCCTGCTGTTAACAATATATGGAAGTTTAAAAGAGAAGCGGCTGATATTATTTTTACGTTGGTAGTAATTTACAGTACTGCAGTATTTATCCAGTTCGTGCTGTGGCGTGCGCCCCTTTGTAAAGCAATGCAGGTGAATGTTTACGCCCTGTGCATGCAGTGCTTTTAATTTATAGAACAGGTCTATCACACCGCCATGATCAGCCGGCCATGGAACATCATGGGTTATAATATGAACATGTTTATCTGTCATTTTTTTTACCGCAGAGAAAAGGAGAAGCGGAGTTAACGCAGAGTAACTCAGCGTAATCTCTTTATCTCCTTTTCTCTGCGGTTAAATGTATCTGCATAAAATGCAATTAGTTTTTTTTCTTCATTTTGCCAGTTCAGTATTTGTCTTGCTTTCAAACAGCTTTGCTGTAAGCGTTTATACAGATCTTCATCATTCAAAAATGTATTGATCGCATGGACAATGGTAGTTGTTTGCAGATCATCAATCAAAACGGCTACTTCATATTCATCATTGATCTTTTTATACTCCGGAAAATTCATGCTCACCTGCGGCAAACCGTTCTGGATATAATCAAAGAATTTATTGGCCAAAGAGTAATATTGATTAAGTCCTGTATGCTCCACTAAATTTATCCCGATATATGCCGATTGTGTTATTGCATCCAGTTGCCCCGGTAATACTTTTCCTTTTACAAACACTTTATCCTGCAGATTGTTTGAAGCAATCAGCTCTTTTGTCTGCATCAAAAAATTGCCGTCACCATAAATGTGGAGTGTTGCGTCAATGTCTTTCATAGCAGGGATCAGAAATTCCAATCCCCGGGCTTCATTAACTGCGCCCTGGTAAATGATGATCTTTTCTTCATTTGGGTTTGTGCCAAGTGAATTGAGCATAGGCACATTTCTGATCACTTCATAATCTACACCGTATAATTCTTTAAATTCTGTAGCAATGCTGTGGCTGACCGTGTAGCCGTTTTTGAATTTTGGGACAAAGGTTTTTTCTATCCATTTCCAAACCCGGTGAACCCCTGGCCGGGTCATGATCTCCTTTTGTTGGGAAAAATATTCGTGGGCATCGTAGACGATCTGTTTATTTTTAAGTTTGCCCGCTAGCCAAACCGGGAGCATCGTATCCAGGTCGATACAGCAGATTATATCGGTTCTTACAAATAACAGGTAAAAGAACAGCCGGATATTGTATTCCGTATAAAAGCCAAATCCCCTGGAAAAAAAGGTAAACAATTGGTTTTGCCTGTATTTTTTTGTGGTTAGGGGGGTAGGGAGTCCGTTTTTTCTGCCAATTAAAGTTACATCATACCCGGCTTCAGCAAGTGACGAACATATACGCATCATCCGCTGATCATAATTCAGGTCGTTGGTTACAGTAAAAACAATTCGTTTCAAAACCGGTTGTTTAGGTATCAATTTAAAGTACAGCCATCAACAAATACAAATTTTCCCTTCCATATATGGCAATATTCAAAAAAAATCCTTAATCTGCCGCTTAAAAATCAATATTTCTATGTACTTTTGCAACCAATTTAAAAAAGAAACATAACAAAGACGCTATTAAAAAAACAAAGATGCCGT
>JBDSXS010000119.1:0-7105 GCA_039926045.1 Ferruginibacter sp. | reverse complement strand
AGCCCCTGCCCTGCACCTGTTGAGCCTGTAATACCTGTTGTATGGATCTCTTTCAATAACCCGGCCTTTGCCAAAGGCAACAATCCCAATTGAATAGCCGTAGCAAAACAACCGGGGTTTGCAATGTTCTTTGCTTTTTTTATTTGAGCTTTATTCAACTCGGGTAAACCATAAACAAATTTTCTTTTCTGTGCTGTTTCCCCCAGCCTGAAATCCTGGCTGAGATCAATGATCTTTATTTTCTCATCAATTTTATTTTCTGACAATAATTTTATGGCTTCACCATGTCCAACACATAAGAACAAGACATTGATCTTTTGATCGATCGCAGATGTGAATTTCATAGAAGTTTCACCCTGCAGGTCTTTATGCACTTCATACAAAAAATGGTCAGCATTGCTTTTGCTGTTCACAAAAATTATTTCAACTTCTGGATGATTTAACAATATCCTGATCAGTTCACCACCAGTATAACCGGCGCCCCCGATAATTCCGATTTTAATTTTATTTGCCATCTGCTGATTGCTTTACTGCATTATAGATCATGGTCTGGTTACCAAATATTTTTGAGAATCCCCGTACATCTTCCCCTGTCCAGCCTGTATTAATTTCGCCATACTTTCCAAATTTACTGCTCATCAGGTCATACATTGACTCGATGCCTGTTACCTGGAAACGGTAAGGCGCCAGGTCAACAAAGACTTTCCCGGTAACATTTTCCTGGGAATTTTCAAAGAAGGATTCAATATCTCTCATCACCGGATCAAGTATCTGCCCCTCATGAAGCCAGTTACCGTAAAACAGTGCCAGCTGGTCTTTCCAGTTCAGTTGCCATTTGGTGAGTACGTGTTTTTCCAAAGCATGGTGTGCCTTTAAAATGATCATAGGCGCTGCCGCTTCAAAGCCTACACGGCCTTTTATACCGATGATGGTATCTCCCACATGAATATCCCTTCCAATGCCAAAAGGGCCGGCAATGGCTTGCAAATGTTGAATAGCTTCCGTGGGATGTGAGAATTTATTTCCATCGATGCCAACCAACTCTCCTTTTACAAATTCCAACTCAACAGAACTTGCACCTGTTTCAGTTACCTGGGTTGGCCAGGCTTCTTCAGGCAACATACCTTTACTGTTCAATGTTTCTTTTCCGCCAACGCTGGTGCCCCATAAACCTTTATTAATGGAGTACATGGATTTATCAAAATTCATGTCAACTCCCTTGCTTTTCAAATAAGTAATTTCATCTTCACGGCTTAATTTCAGGTCCCTTATCGGTG
The DNA here is from genome assembly GCA_039926045.1 of Ferruginibacter sp. GTDB lineage: Bacteria > Bacteroidota > Bacteroidia > Chitinophagales > Chitinophagaceae > Ferruginibacter. The sequence goes on along the minus strand of JBDSXS010000119.1, from coordinate 5,828 downwards.
TGCAAATTTCAACACCGGGTATCATTATATTAAAGATCATATCAAACCTTACCTGGTCGTTACCTGCACCCGTGCTTCCATGGGCAACAATATTAGCATTCAGATGCTGGACATGCTCTGCAATAAAAACCGCCTGGCTTAATCTTTCTGCACTAACACTTAACGGGTAGGTATTATTTTTTAAAACATTTCCAAAGACCAGGTACCTAATTATTTTATCGTAATAACTTTTGATAGCATTAACCGTAGTATGCGTTTTTACTCCAAGCCTATAAGCGTGCTCTTCAACCTTTTTTAATTCTTCATCAGTAAACCCTCCGGTATTTACAATTACCGAATGAACCTCATAACCTTTTTCTTCTGTAAGATATTTTACACAGTATGAAGTATCCAATCCGCCGCTAAAACCTAAAACAACTTTCTTACTCATCTCAATGTATTTTAAAAATTAAAAAAATGACGCAATAACGATCTTGATGATCCTCCACCCTGTTTCTTTTGCAGGAACTTAAGCAGTTTACTTTGCTTGATCCGCATAAAGCGTTCATAGCTTTTGGAATGCTTCTTAAATTCTGTTTTAGTTTCTTCAGGTGTATAATGATCGGCCGGATCAAAAAGCATAGCGGTACACATACAGTTCTTACGATCCTTACTCATCAATATGTCGTAATTAACGCAGCTTTTACAGCCAGCCCAAAACTGCTCATCATTTGTCAGTTCAGAATAGGTTACCGGTTCATAGCCAAGATCAGAATTAATTTTCATCACGGCAAGCCCGGTCGTTAACCCAAATATTTTTGAATCAGGATATTTTTCCCTGCTCAGTTCAAATATCCTTTGCTTAATGGCTTTAGCTACACCGGTTTTACGGTATGCTGGAGAAACGATCAGGCCGCTGTTGGCAACAAACTTATTGTGCTCCCACACTTCTATATAGCAAAAACCTACCCAATCGCCTTCGTTAGTTACCGCTATAACAGATTTGCCTTCGATCATTTTTTGCTCAATATATTCAGGTGAACGCTTGGCGATGCCGGTACCACGGGCCTTTGCCGAAGCTTCCATTTCATCTGTAATGGTCTTTGCGAAATGTGTATCGGCTGCTGTAGCAACCTTGATTATAATGTTACTGTTTTCCAATTGTCAAAAATTGAAAGTGTTAATGGAAAGATGTTATAAGAAAATTTTTGGGGATTTTTTCACTGACAGGGGCAGGTTTTAGCTACTCGTCCTATCAGCATCCACGTCGGGATCTGGGTGCAAACAGCAACAGGCTCGCTGTAGTATACAACCCTCCTCTTAAGGAAGAATTTGTACTAATGATATATGGTTGGTTCCTGTTCACTTTATTTGTAATTGTGTTTAGCAACGCAAAAGTATATTATTTTGAAAACAATAGACCAAAAAATATTGATAAAGTTTAAATATGAACTGCGTAGGTTTTAGTCTACAAACTTCTCAAGGTCCTCGGCGATCTTCCTGTCATTACTTAACCTGGGCACTTTATTTTGGCCACCCAGTTTGCCAATGCTTTTCATATAGTCGATAAACCCATTCTTCTTAACAGGAGATATCTTCAGTTGCTCCAATATTTTACCGCCGATAAGATCATCGTAATACACATTTTTTTTGCGAAGATTATCATCTATCTTTTTCGAAAAAGCATTCATATCTGCCGGTGTATTTTCAAATTCTATAAACCACTCATGGTAACTTTTGCCGCCATCGGTGGAGATCTTTGGTGCCACAGTAAATTCAGTGATCGGGATATGCTCTTCTTCAGCTGCCTGCAATAAAGCGGATTCCACTTCTTCGCTGATCACATGCTCGCCAAAGGCCGAAATAAAATGTTTGGTACGCCCGGTAACCACTATCCGGTAAGGATTGGTGGAAACGAATTTAATGGTATCGCCGATATTGTATCCCCACAAACCGGCATTACTGTTGACGATCAATGCATAATTCTCACCCACTTTCACATCCTTCAATGTTAACCTGGTGGGATTCTCATTAAATATTTCTCCCGCAGGCACAAACTCGTAAAATATACCACTGTTCGTATTCAGCAATAATCCCGGTTCTTTCTGAGAATCCTGGAATGCAAAAAAACCTTCACTGGCAGGAAACAATTCAATACAATCAATTTGCCGGCCGATGCTTTCAAAAAGCTTTGCTTTATAGGGTTCGAAATTTACACCGCCCTGCACCATGACATTAAAATTGGGAAACAACTCTCCAACTTTTTTCCCGCTTTTCTCGGTCAGCCTGTCAAAATACATTTGCATCCAGGGCGGGATACCGCTGATCAGTGTCATATTCTGGTTCAGGGTTTCTTCAACTATTTTATCCAGTTTTTCTTCCCATTCATCAATACAATTGGTTGTAAAAGATGGTAATTGATTTGATCGTAAATATTTTGGTATATGGTGATTGACTATGCCGCTTAATCTTCCGGTGGGTATTCCTCCCACTCTTTCCAACACCGGGGATCCGCTTAAGAAAATAAGTTTACCATCTGCAAATTCTGTTTTACCCGTTTCTGCCATATAACACAATAAAGCATTCCGGGCAGTATTGATATGATTGGGAATTGAATCCTTGGTTATCGGGATATATTTTACGCCACTTGTAGTGCCGCTTGTCTTGGAAAAATAAATGGGCTGTCCTCTCCATAGAACATTATGGGTACCCTGCTTTATTTTTTCGATGTAGGGTTTAAAAGCTTCATAGTCCCGAAGGGGAACATGCTTAATAAAATCTTCATGGGATTTAATCGCTGCAAAATCATGGTCTTTACCAAAAACTGTTTTTGTACCAACTTTAATGAGATGATTAAAGATCGCCTGCTGGTCTGCTACAGCCGTTTCCATCCCTTTTTTGATCTGCTTATGTATATAACCGGCAAATGGTTTTGCTAATAAGGACTTTATCTTCATCTTCATTGCGATCTATTCAATCTTTGAAATACAAAGCTAAGTTGTTTTTTTGTTTGATAAAAGTGAGATTTATCAGTGGAAACCACTAAAAGGTTAATTGGTTAATCCGTATATTCGTAAATCCGTGAGCACTTTCCTACGAATTAACCGATTAACCAATTAACGGATTAACAAGAATACTATTTACAATCACATTTCCATTCAGTTTCCAGGTCTATCACGGTTACCACCATTAAAGCATTATCCTCTTTAGGTGCAAATACAATTCTCACATGTTGCCTGTCGTGTGTGTAACCCTCTACGGGGTAGGTTTTACCCCTTTTATCCGATTGTATCTTCTGGCGGTTTATTGTCCCTGTTCTAAGTATTTCTTTCACTTCGGTTTCATCTATCTTCCTGCAATCCATCCTGCACCGGGCATGCTTGCTGAATAACAGGTTTTGGGCATTGCGGTTAAACCCTTCAACTTCATCCCGTTTTTCAGTTGGCGGTAAAACCGCCGGAACTGTAATTCTCTCCTCCGGTTGCTCTGTTTTAGGTTTTGGAGAAGTGCTGCCACGCTGGTTCTTCTTTATATAAAACAACAGCAATGCTGCAGCGATCAATAAAATAAATGGCAGATATTTTTTTAGCATGTTGCAAGTTACGGATTGACAGGTACTCCTAATGAAAATGTAATAATCTGCCAGTTCAGGGTCATCTGGGTGCTATTCATTAATTTTGCCCCAATGAGCAAAACAGTAGCATTACATACATTAGGCTGCAAACTTAATTTTTCCGAAACATCTTCTATTGGAAGATTATTGGAGAATGATGGCTTTGAAAAAAGGAATTTTGACGAAGTAGCCGATGTATATGTGATCAATACCTGTTCTGTTACTGACAATGCTGATAAGGAATGCCGGATGCTGGTACGCCGTATTCAACGTAAAGCCCCCGAGGCGCTGGTAGTAATAACAGGATGTTATGCCCAGTTAAAGCCAAAAGAAATTGCAGCCATACCCGGTGTTGACCTTGTGCTGGGTGCTGCTGAAAAGTTCAACATTACCCAACACCTGAAAGAGATCACAAAAGGCGATAGTGCTAAAATTTGCAGTTGCGATATTGAAGATGTAAATGAATTCACTGCTTCTCATTCAATCAATGACCGCACGAGAATATTTTTAAAAGTTCAGGATGGCTGCGATTACAATTGTTCTTTTTGTACAATACCTATGGCAAGGGGTAAAAGCCGCAGCGATAGTATCAGCAATGTTATTGCCAATGTTGAAACCATTGCAGCACAGGGAGCTAAAGAAATTGTTTTAACAGGGATCAACCTGGGCGACTTTGCCCCCCCCGCCCAGCCCCCTCTATCTCCCCCGAAGGGGGAGGAAATCCGGGAGATTGAATCGAAGATTAAACCGAATAAGCAACAAGAAAAAGATAACTTCTTTTCCTTAATTAAAAAATTAGATAAAGTAGAAGGAATAGAGCGTTTTCGTATTTCCTCCATCGAACCCAATTTATTGACCAATGAGATGATTGAATTTGTAAGCAACAGTAAAAAATTCATGCCTCATTTTCATATTCCTTTACAAAGCGGCAGTGATAAGATTTTGGGATTGATGAGGCGCCGATATAAAAGGGATCTGTATACAGAAAGGGTTGGTTTAATAAAGACCATCATGCCGCATTGTTGCATTGGCGTAGATGTGATCGTTGGATTTCCCGGCGAAACAGATGAAGATTTTATGGAAACATTTGATTTCCTGCATCAACTGGATATATCGTACCTGCATGTATTCACTTATTCAGAAAGAGACAATACACTGGCAGCAGGTATGAAACCTGTAGTTCCCCTTAACATAAGACACAACAGGAATAAAATATTACGAAACCTGAGTTATCAGAAAATGCAATACTTCAGCAATGCCCATATTGGCGAAACCAGGAAAGTATTGTTTGAAACAAAGAACAGGAACGGTATGATAGAAGGTTATACCGACAATTATATAAAAATAACAGCCCCCTTTAATGAAGCATGGGAAAACAATATCATAGCATGGAAAATATAAACGGCCAGGAGCTTAATAAATACCAGGTTACCGTGCATTTTGACATGGATGATGATTTTATGGGCTTTGTTCCCTCGCACCGGGTTTATATAAATAGTTTAATAGAAAAGAACATACTTGATTACTATACTGTAAGCATGGAAAGCCAGAAAAGCTGGATGGTATTTAATGCTGCCAGTAAAATTGAAGTGGAAGAATACCTGAGCAAATCACCCTTGTATAAATACTGGACAATAGAGATAGATGAACTATTTGTGTATGATGGTCAGTCGTACAGATTGCCTGCAGTGCAATTGAATTAATAAAATTTAAAAGGGTTTAAAATATAAAAGGGTTTCAATTGCTTGAAACCCTTTTTTTTGTGGGAGCACACGGGTTCGAACCGCGGACCCTCCCGATTATAAATCGGAATGATCTAAACCAATGAGCTTTTCGATAAGTCTTCTGCTTTTCCAACTTTTAATTTGTTTCTCTCTCTTCATCGCCTCGGTTTTTAGCTTATACCCTTCCTGATAAAGTAATTTCCAATCTCCGGTATTTCCAGTAAAGCCTTTGTGATTCGAATTATGCTTACGGATTCTTTCTTGAAGATCGTCGCCTGTATAACCTACATAATAAGAGTTCCTCGATACAGAGAACAATATGTAAACGTAGAATGTCATATAATAGAAAACCTCACAATAAATTGTGAGGTTAGCGGGATTTTTTGTGGGAGCACACGGGTTCGAACCGCGGACCCTCTGCTTGTAAGGCAGATGCTCTAAACCAACTGAGCTATGCTCCCTTTAATTTTCGGACGGCAAAGATAAGGGTTAAATGTTTTCAGCAAAATTTT
>JBDSXS010000118.1:0-9911 GCA_039926045.1 Ferruginibacter sp. | reverse complement strand
TTACTGCTATTGCTGTAGGTGCTGCGCAAAGTGGCCTTCGCCCGATCGTAGAATATATGACCTGGAACTTTGCAGTTCTTGCCTTAGATCAAATATTAAATACTGCTTCTAAAATGCTGGCAATGAGCGGTGGACAGGTTGGTTGCCCAATCGTTTTTCGTGGCGCCAATGGAAGTGCCGGCCAGTTAGGAGCCCAACATTCAACTGCTTTTGAAGCGCTGTATGCAAATATCCCTGGTTTAAAAGTGATCTCTGTTTCTACCCCATACGATGCAAAGGGTTTGCTTAAAAGTGCAATCCGTGATGATGACCCGGTTATTTTTATGGAGAGCGAGGTGATGTATGGTGAAAAAGGAGAAGTACCCGAAGAAGAATACCTATTGCCTATCGGTAAAGCCTTTATTAAAAGGCCGGGAAAAGATGTAACTATTGTTTCTTTTAATAAAATGATGAAGATTGCTTTGGGGGCTGCAGAAGAATTGGCAAAAGAAGGAATTAAAGCCGAAGTTATCGACCTGGCAACCATCCGCCCGCTTGATTGGTTTACAATCCTGGAGAGTGTAAAAAAGACAAACAGGCTTGTCATAGTAGAAGAGCAGTGGCCGTTTGCTTCTGTATCATCCGAAATTACTTACCGTATACAAAAAGAGGGATTCGATTACCTGGATGCTCCTATACGCAGGATAACTTCTGTTGATGCACCCATGCACTATGCTCCAAATCTTGTTGCAGCTTATTTACCGGATGTGGCCAGGACAGTTAAGCTTGTGAAAGAAGTGATGTATTTGAAGAAATAAAATGCCTGATACTGGTTTCTGGATACTGGATCGGGACTTCAAAAAATTGAATGCTATATCCAACATCCAGTATCAAGTATCCAGTATCATTTAATCCAGTATCGTCGCTTTCTCTTTACATTTGCGTTGAAATAATTACGCATGCCTTACAAATCTTTAGCCCAATGTTTACTCGACCTGGAAAAGAACGGGCAACTGATCCGCATCAAAGAAGAAGTTGACCCATATCTTGAAATGGCAGCCATTCACCTGCGTGTGCATGAAGCAGGGGGACCGGCTTTGTTATTTGAACATGTAAAAGGCAGCAAATTCAGGGCAGCATCCAATCTTTTTGGAACACTGGAAAGGAGTGAATTTATTTTCAGGGATACATTAAAAACAGTGCAGCGGTTAATTGACCTGAAAGAAGACCCCGTTAAAGCCATTAAAAGTCCCATTAAAAATTTCAGTGCCGGTCTTGCAGCATTGCAGGCATTACCAAAAAAAGATCCAATACAAAAACCGGTTTTATTTGAAGAGATAAAAATTACTGACCTTCCGCAAATACAGCACTGGCCAATGGACGGTGGGGCTTTTGTTACTATGCCGCAAGTGTATACCGAGGATATGGATAAGCCCGGCATCATGCATGCAAACCTGGGAATGTATCGCATCCAGTTATCGGGCAATGAGTATGTATCAAATAAAGAGGTTGGTTTGCATTATCAATTACACCGCGGTATCGGCGTTCATCAAAACAAAGCAAATAAAAAAGGATCCCCACTTAAAGTAAGTGTATTTGTTGGTGGGCCGCCATCGCATAGTGTAGCAGCAGTGATGCCACTGCCTGAAGGTATCAGCGAAATGACCTTTGCAGGAGTTTTAGGGGGCAGGAGATTCCGGTACACGTATGAAAATGATTTTTGTATCAGTACCGATGCGGATTTTGTGATCACCGGTGAAGTGTATCCAAATGAAAATAAACCCGAAGGGCCCTTTGGTGATCATTTAGGATATTACAGTCTTACACATGATTTCCCGGTTATGAAAGTGCATAAGGTTTATGCCAGGAGAAATGCCATTTGGCTTTTTACTGTTGTCGGTCGTCCGCCCCAGGAAGATACCAGCTTTGGCCAGCTTATTCATAAGTTAACCGGTAAAGCTTTGCAACAGGAAATACAGGGGCTCAAAGAAGTGCATGCTGTTGATGCAGCGGGCGTGCATCCGCTCTTACTGGCAATTGGCAGTGAAAGATACACGCCTTATGCCCCTGCAAAGCAACCTGCCGAGATCTTAACGATCGCCAATCATATTTTGGGAACCGGGCAGTTAAGCCTGGCTAAGTTTTTATTTATTACTGCAGATGACACAAATAATATAAGCGCCAATAATGTTGAGGAATACCTGCACTTTGTTTTGCAAAGGATCAATTTAAAAAGAGATATTCATTTCTATACCAACACAACAATAGATACGCTTGATTATTCAGGTACATCATTAAACAGTGGCAGTAAAGTTGTATTGGCTGCTTATGGAGAACCGATACGTGCATTGAACACTGCTATACCAGAAGCATTAAATAATTTAAAGCATTTTAAAAACCCGAGAATAGTAATGGCGGGTGTACTTGCTTTGCAGGCAAATGCATTTACCAATTATGAAACCGCACATCATGAATTACAAAACCTGGATGTTCAATTATCAATATTAAATGCTCAATTAAATAATTATCCATTACTAATTGTTTGCGATGATTCAGATTTTATCAGTGAAACGCTAAACAATTTTTTATGGGTAACCTTTACCCGCTGCAACCCGTCGCATGATATGTATGGAATAGACAGCTTTACTGAAAACAAGCACTGGGGCTGTAATGGTCCGTTGGTATTTGATGCCCGTATAAAACCTCATCATGCACCGCCGGTGGAAAAGGATGCTGATACAGAAAAAAGAATAGACAGGCTTTTTGAAAAGGGGGCAAGCCTTTCCAAGATCATTAAATAAAAACGGGATGCCTAACACCCCGTTTTTATTTATGCCTGCATTTTTATTTGACCAGTATCATCTGGCTGGTTAGAATTTCCCCTTCAAATATCAGCTTACAGATATATGTTCCTTCGCTTAGTTTTCCTGCTTTAAATTCAACAGTATAAAGACCGGCTTTATGATACCCATCGGCAAGCATGGCCACTTCTTTACCCGAAACGTCAAATACTTTCAGATTTGCTACACCAGCTACAGGTAGATTATATTTTATCGTTGCTATGGATTTAAATGGATTAGGATTATTGGTAAGCAACAATCTATTCTTATCCTTCACCCTGATCACTACTTCATTTGAATAAGTGAAATTACCATCAAAGCCAACCTGCTTTAAACGATAGCGGTAAACCTTGTTGAGCTGGATATCATTATCAACCATTGAATAATTCTTTTCCGTTGCGCTGTTGTTCGCACCAGGCACAAAGCCGATACTTATCCAGCCGCCCTGGTCATTTGTTTCTGTACGTTCAACAAAAAATCCTTTGTTGCCGCTTTCTGTACTGGTGATCCAGTTGAGGGAAACCGTTAGGTTATTATTTAATTTACCTTTTAATTCTTTCAATGTTATCGGAACAACACCGAGTACCCGGAATATACTGTTTCCCGTGAGTTGCTGACCATCGGGGTTGGTGATCGTGATATTTTTAAAACCCTGTGGTGAGCCGACAGTGCTCAGGTTCAACGTAACATGCGTTGGATCTGTATAAGTAATACTGTTAACCGTAACACCTCCTGATACCGTTGCCGTAATATGTGAATAGGCCAGGGCAGGTGCTGGAAGATTAGTACCCGGATCGTAAAATCCGCTTCCGGATATTGCCGTTCCTGTTACCACTACATTCACCGAAAGTTGTCCTGCAGGTGTTGAAGCAGGGGTGCAACTGGAAGGTGTAGCTGGTGGAGGTGCCAGTAACTTGGTAACATTACAGCCATATTTATTTGTGGCAACACAATACTGTCCAATCATCCACATGGTCATGTCATCAATAGGATCTAAAGAAACATAACTATAATCACCCCATCTGTTATTACCTACACTATAGGCTGTAGCACTAGCTGTGGTAAGGGTATTGGCTTGTGTTGTGCCTAAGGCGTCGCCGGATAAACGTCCGCTGGTCATAGCATTTGCTCTAAAGGTAGAACCAGCAGTTGACATACTAAAAGCAACATGCCCCTGTCCCGAAACCATTACGCTAGGGTTCCAATGCCATTGTGCATTGGAAGCATTGGCCGTATTATCAAAAATTGTTCCTGATTGTATAAGTGTGGGAGTAGTGGTTAACGCTGATATATCGTACCAACGGCAACCTTCCCGAGCCTGTAGTGAACCGGGAATACCCGTTGCTGTTACACGAAAAGAATGGGCAGTCCATAAATGCCCGTTCCGTATAGATGCTGCATATAACCGATCATCAAGTGCGTCTAACGCAGTGGCACCGCCCAGACTAGGCACATTAACTGCCTGGCCTGTTGTAGGAACTGTCAACGAAATATTAGCAGAGATTGTTGGCACTCCGCCGGGTGTACTAATGCGGCGTATTTGTAAAAGGCTATAAACTGCATTATCTACACCAATAAAATATCCTTCACTGGGGGCAGCATCAAAATTATTAACTCCTTGCGGAGTAAAAGGTCCGGCCCCAGCACCAGTCGCTAAACCTATAAAGGTATATACTGTATATGCACCTCCTGCAAGTAATGTACTTCGGTTTATAACATAGCCGTTAGTTCCCTGATAGCTACCGGCAAGAGAAAACATATTTCCTCCAATATATAGTGCATTTACATCTATTCCCAGAGTGGGATAATCTAAAAAACTTCCGGCCTGACCTGTAAACTGCGAAAACGTCCAGGTTGTACCGGCGGTAATGGTAGAGTTGTTGCTATACGCTATTAAGAGACGGTTAGCAGCAGTTTGAGAACAGCTGGCATTTGTACAGGGTACGTCAATAATCAGTAATATCCATTTTCCAGAAAGCCGGTCATAACGAATCCTTGGATCCGAAGTGAAATTTTGCAGCACTCCGCCACCAATGGGAGTCATGACTGAAGCAAAAAAAACATCAGGGTCAACATTTAATACAGCATCTGCCACTCCAGTCGTTTTATTAAAAGACCTCAGACGGCCATTTACAAATACCACATATTGGGTTGGGCCAACTGTCCCCATGTCATCGGGAGGATATGCTCCCGTTTCATCCGGCCCGGTAACTCCATTAAAACTGGTACTCGGTGTTTGAGCCAGTTCATTGCTTACAGGAGGATTAAAATTATTCGGAGAAAACGGGTAAGCGGGTGTTGCGGGAGATAAAGGGTTTTGTGGAAGATTTTGCCTGTTGGGATATTCCTTTTCCTGCCGCTCTATCATTTTTACCGGGTAATTCTTTGCCCTTTCCATTATATCAGCTGTGGTTTCTGTTTTTGTGGGATTAACAACAGTAGGTATTCCGTTGATCTCCCCGTTTTGCTGTGCAAATAAAGGAGTACCCATACCTACACTGATGATCACCACGAGTATAATTAGTTTATTTACCATTTGATTAATTTTTAAGTGACTGAATGATCAATTAAAATATTGCAGTGGATCCAGCTATTCAGAGGGGGAATTGAATAACAATATACATCATACTTTATTACGTGGGTAGCAGGTTAACAAAGTAATTATTAACATTAGGTTCATAAAAAAGATGGTCATACGGAATAATAAAATTTCCAAAAATGATATACGCTCTTTATACAGCAAAGGCAATATCAGAAACCTGGCTAATGGCAATTGCTTTATTTATTTCTATTCGATTATAAAAAAAGATCCTCCAGCCTGTGGCTGGAGGATCGGTATAACTATTTGGTTGTTCTTACTGTATAAAGAACGAGTGCATCAAGATCGAAGGTATTAGAAGATAAATACTACAAAATAGGAGATAAATCTTAAAGATTTATTTGAAGCCGGGGATGATCTGTTAAGGTAAAAAATGAAAGCCGTATATCCGGCATCAATAATTAAGGGCTGGCTTTCTTTTTGATCACTACCTGCTCATTTAACTTATCAAACAGCTTTTTGTAAAATTCTTTGAATTCAGTATAGGAATTTGCGGGGTAAAAGGGTCTTTTAAATTCAAGGGTCATCCGGATGTTCAGCAAATTGGATTCAACCTGTACGGCACGGTTAAATACAATGCCATTATCCGGTGTGGTCATGGATATATTTTCGGGCACACCATCAAAAACATAATCAGGCGGAATAGTAAAGTTCCCAAAAATGATATACTCTTTTTGTACACCAAAGTCAATATCAGAAACCCGGTTATCAGCAATGAACGGATTTTCTTCAAGGCCCGAAAAAAGATTGATCGGGAAATAACGGTAATCACCTGAGCTGTTCAATACCGTACTGAATTTTACTTTTTGTTCCAGCGGCAGTGAATCGGCATCAATATTATTAATAACAATATCCTCCACTTTTAAAGCAGGGTATGGCTTTATAAAATGATCATCTTTAAATTCCTGTTTATTGCTTGCCCATTCTTCGCAACGTTGTACACGTGCATAATCATAGCAGTTAACCAGGCCGGTTCCCTTCATCATTCCGGCAGCATCAATTTCGCCCTGCACAGCTGCCATTATTTTATATTTATATTTGCCCGAAAGTATTTCCTTCCATTTTCCATTTTCACCTTCCAGCAGGAACCCGTTTGTATTAGTTATTTTTTCCGGCACTAATTTGTAATTGATGATCTTATCTGTTGCATCCAATACAAAAACCTTGTCCTTTATAGTTACATAGGCCATGACCGTATTAAACTGGAAAATATAAGGGTAGTTTGGCGCTACCAATCCATGGTCTCTTGTGCTAAACAGGATGGGGGTAGTTTGTATGCCGGCATCATTCAGAATTTTTATCAGCAACAGGTTTATATCAGCAACATTCCCGGCTTTATTATCCCATGTGCCGGAGACACCTTTGTCTGTATAAACATATTCTTCATTTCCATTCCAGTTCATTGATCTGCGGAAATTATTGTAAATGAATTTCATTCTTGCTTCGGGGTCGGCAATTTGTTTTGCCTCATCAACAAATGACCTGGTAGCCAAAAGCGGCTTTTCCAGTTGCAAACCAAAATCCTCATGTTTATTCAGTTTGTTTTTTATAACATCTTTCCATTTTAAACTCAGGTCCACAATATGGCTTTCATTGTAATAGAGCTGTGTCATCAGGAATTCCAATCGCTGCATATAGTCTTTGGCCGAACCCATAAAGGGCTCATTCCTGATCCCTGGCAGGTTACGCATGATATAATTGCTTTTTAAAGATTTAGTTTGCACAAAACCTTCGTCAAGGGATATTGATTCATCAATTACTTCCTGTTTATCTTCTATAGGATCAACTACAGAAGGCTGAACCGAAAATCGGAATATCTGCGGGATCTTTAACTGGTATTCGCTGTATCGGACCGGTATTCTGCCCTGGAAATACCAGTCCCGGAGGCCATAGAATTCACGCTCGATTGTGTAAGAATATTCGATGACGCTCCCAACTTTAACTTCAGGAAAAGCGATAATCATTTTTGAGTAATCCCTGTCAATTTTTTTTGAGTAGATAGAGCTCTTCTTAACTTCGGTGGTCACTATGTTTCCCGATCCATCAATATTATACGTGTTGGCATTTAGTTTTAAAACCCTTTCTTCGTTATTATTGGTATAATACTGGATCTCTATATCAGCCTGCGAGATCCCTTTTTCTTTTAATATCTTAATCCGGGTGCGCCGCTGAAAAATGGTTTTAAATGTTGAGAACCCAACTGTGCCACGGTCGTAATAGGTATTGCCATAATCAATTAAAACAACGGCGTCAGCACCTTTATTAAAATCACAGTCAGTCATCAACAGGTCGGCTTTATCCACTTTCCCAAATGCAGGCTGGCCTTTTTGTGCAAAGCCAGGCATTATAAATGCCAAAAGTAGAATGGATGCGATGATAGCTGTTCTCATAATGCAATATTTAAGCTAATATAGGCAAAAGCAATAATGATATAAATCTTATCGTAATTTTAATGACAAACTTTCTACATGAAGCTATTCTATTGTATAAGTATGATTTTATCCCTGAATTGCTGCTTTGCACAAACCGGGAATTTAAAAACCAACATCAATGACAATACTTTATTATGGGAGATAAGTGGAAACGGCCTTAGTGTGCCAAGCTATCTATTTGGAACTTTCCACCTGCTTTGTAAAGATGATATCCATTTCAGTCCTGCTTTAAAACAAGCCATTAATAAAAGCAGTGAAATTTACCTGGAGCTTGACATGGATGATCCCGCAACTTTATTGGGCGGCATCATGCTGATGAATATGAAAGATGGTAAAAAATTAAAGGACCTGTATACGGAAGAAGAATACAAAAGGGTCTCCTCTTTTTTTAAAGACAGTTTAAAAACACCGATCGGTCTTTTCCAGGGTATGAAACCCGAATTCCTGGTGGCTTTGCTTTATCCAAAAATGATGCCCTGCAATTCGGTGAGCAGCGTTGAAGAAGAGATCATGCAAATTGCAAAGAAAGCCGGTAAAGAAATAAAGGGTTTGGAAACGATGGCTTTCCAGGCCTCCATATTCGACAGCATCCCCTATGAAAAACAAGCCGAAGAATTGCTGAACGCGATCGACAGTATGGAAAGATCAAAAGCTTATTTCGGTTTAATGTTAACCGCATACAAAGCGCAGCAACTTAATGAAATTGAAAAGATCATCAATGATCCTGAATCGGGCATGGAAGAAAACCAGGATGTTTTATAGGACAAGCGAAACAGGAACTGGGTAACGCAGTTAAAACAGATCATGAAAAAAGAGCCTGTTTTTGTTGCAGTTGGCGCAGGCCATTTAATTGGCAGGGCAGGGTTGATAGCTTTGTTGCGGGCGGAGGGATATGTTGTAAGGGGATTGGAGAATAAGTGAGTCTGAATAGATACTGGATACTAGATTCTGGATGAAGTTCAATTATTTAAAAGCTTTTCAACACGCAGAGTTATCCAGTATCCAGCAACCAGCATCCAGTATCACCTGCATTATTTTATCACAACTTCCTTTATCGTCTTTTCCCCCAATGCCTCATTGACCCGCTCAATTATTTTTTCTTTTTGATAAAGCAATTCGTTTTTAAGTGGAGCAACAGTGGTTGTAATAAATAAAGTGGAATTAATGATCTGGATCTTGTCGGTGTATTTGGCAATGGTCTTGCCCATCACTTCTTCCCAAACTTCTTCAATACGCAAAGCCTGTATGCCGCTTTTAAGCCGGCTCTTTTGCAAAAACTGCTGGATGGCGTCCTGTAAAGAAATTTCTCCCATGGGGTAAAAATACGTAATGATACCGGAATCTTGATACTGGATACTAGATACTGGTTGAAGTTCAATTATTTAAAAGCTTTTCAATACGCAGAGTTTATCCAGTATCAAGAATCAAGTATCCTGCTTTTATAGCTCAATTATCTGGTACGCCGTATCTAAGCTTTTAAACGTTTCTTCCAGCCTGTCCCTGTGCGTGTCTGTAATAAATACCTGTCCGCTATTTTCATTGCACACCCAGTGCAGGAGCTGCTGCATACGATTGTCGTCAAGTTTTTCAAAAACATCATCCAATAAAAGTAACGGAGCAAAGCCTTTGTTGGCTTTTAATAATTCAAACTCTGCAAGCTTCAGTGCAAACAATAAACTTTTTCGTTGCCCCTGCGATGCAGTGGCTTTAAACGGGTGCCCGTTCAACTGGAAATTAATATCATCTTTATGAATACCGGTATTGCTGCGCTGCAGCATAAAATCTTTTTGCCTGAAACTATTCAGCAATTCATGAAAGCTGCTGTCATGCAGGCGGCTGTCGTATTGCAAACTGATCTCTTCCTCATTATCCGCTATCAGGTGATAGAACTTTTGGACCAGCGGAATAATTGCTTCTGCAAATTTTTTTCTTTTGGTATAAATAAAATTGCCCGGGGCGATCAACTGCTCATCCAGCACTTCCAGCAGCGGCCAGTCTGTTTTTTGCAATTCAGCGAAACGTTTTAATAAACTGTTTCTTTGCTGCAGCACTTTATTATAG
>JBDSXS010000117.1:0-9952 GCA_039926045.1 Ferruginibacter sp. | reverse complement strand
GGTGAAAATACATCCACTTCCTTTTTACCGTAATTACTGAAAGAAGCAGTGTAGCTGCCCGATTTAGGCTCGGCGCTGGCACCAACAGTGATCACGTTACCGGCACGGCCTCCGTTTACATACACAGGGTTGGGAAAATTATAGGCTACATCCACATTTTGTGCATCATTGCCTGCTGCGTGTACCAGCAAAACATTTTTACTTTCGGCATAAGCAAAAGCTTCGTCAACCCAATTTTTTTGTGGTGAATAGCTTTTACCAAAACTCATACTGATCACCTGCGCACCATTATCTACTGCATAGCGGATAGCCAATGCAATATCTTTATCATGCTCATCACCATCCGGTACAACACGCAGCATCATGATGCGTACGTTATCTGCAATGCCATCCATGCCTTTGCCATTGCCACGAACAGCTCCTATAATACCGGCACAGTGTGTACCATGCATCGGAAAATCGGCCATGATATCGCTGTTGCCATACACGTGGTCGTTGAAATTATTTTCATCATCACCCACAATGTCTTTACGGTATGCTTTGGGAGCAATTACTTTTGACTGGGCTTTTCTTTGTTCGCCTTCAATGTATTCAATATAATCAGCCAGTCCCGAAACAAATTCCGTAGTTGTTTGATCCAGCATATTATTGGTTTTCATAAGTCCCAATATTTCAGTCTTGGCTCTTCGCTCTGTAAAAGATTTAGTGACGTATAGATCCAGGTCTTTCCCTGTAAAACTATCTTTGCCCATCGCTTTTTTTAAGATACTGTCGCTGGATAATAGTGACACATGAAGCGCCTTTAAAGACTGTATATCAACATCAGAAAAATTATCTTTCTCCGTATCCGTATTGCCTTGTATTTCTGCTTTGGCCCTCAGGAACATTTCATATTCGTAGAGGTCAGATTTTGATAATGTAGCTTTATTAACTTCTTTATTATCCCATTTGGATTTTAAACCATAATACACCCGGCCTCTTTCATCACTATCAACTTTTACATTCCTGCCGTCTTTACCACCTAAAAAATTCCAGCCATGTACATCATCAATATAACCGTTGCCATCATCGTCCTTGCCATTTCCCGGTATTTCTTTGGGGTTGTTCCAGAGTACGGCTTTCAGGTCTTCATGGAGGGTGTCAATGCCTGTATCAATCACTGCAACTAGTACGGTCTTACTTTTTAGATTTTTACTTTTTAAAAAACGGTAAGCTTTATCTGCACTAATGCCATTATAGCCATCTGCATCTTTATCCATCATATGCCAGCTATTGGGTATTACGCTGGTTTGAGCAAAAGAAGAGAACCCTGCAAACAACAGGGCTATAAAAATTTTTGAGATCTTATTCATATTCAAACATTTGTTTGCACAAAAGTAGTTGGTATGTCCATCCCAGCCATGCCATTCATCTTTATTTGCAAAACTTTATAAATTAAATTTAATGCCCTGTGCCAATGGTAATTTATCTGTATAATTGATGGTATTGGTTTGACGACGCATATATATTTTCCAGGCATCGCTACCGCTTTCACGTCCGCCACCGGTCTCTTTTTCGCCGCCAAAGGCGCCGCCGATCTCTGCACCCGATGTTCCGATATTTACATTGGCTATACCACAATCGCTTCCGGTTTGTGATAAAAATTGCTCGGCCTGCCGCATACTATTCGTCATAATGGCCGATGATAGACCCTGCGGCACACCATTTTGCATGGCAATGGCTTCATCAAGCGTTTTATATTTCATCAGGTATAAAATGGGCGCAAATGTTTCATGCTGCACTATGGCATAACTGTTCTTTGCTTCTGCAATACAGGGTTTCACATAGCAACCGCTTTCATATCCTTTTCCTTTAAGTGCTCCACCTTCCACAACAAATTTTCCGCCTTCGGCCCTGCATTTTTCAATAGCATCCAGGTACATCTTTACTGCATCTTTATCTATAAGCGGACCAACATGATTTTTTTCATTCAGGGGATCGCCAATTCTTATCTGGCCATAAGCATTCACCAATTTTTCTTTGAACTTATTATAGATCTTTTCATGAATGATCAAACGCCTTGTAGAAGTACAGCGCTGTCCTGCAGTGCCTACCGCACCAAAAGCAGCGCCGATCAATGCCATATCCAGGTCAGCATTCTCAGTGATGATGATGGCATTGTTGCCACCCAATTCCAAAAGGCTTCTTCCCAAACGCTGGCCAACAGCCGCACCAACAGCCTTACCCATCCTGGTACTGCCGGTTGCAGATACGAGGGGTATGCGTGTATCATTACTCATCCACTCACCAACATCCCTTCCGCCAACAATGATGTTGGAAACCCCTTCGGGTACATTATTCTTTTTGAAAACCGGTTGGATTATATTTTGACAGGCAATAGCACAAAGCGGTGTTTTTTCGCTTGGTTTCCAAACACAAACATCGCCACAAACCCAGGCTAAAGCAGCATTCCAGCTCCATACGGCTACCGGGAAATTAAAGGCTGATATTACCCCAACAATTCCCAACGGGTGATACTGTTCATACATCCTGTGACCCGGCCTTTCACTATGCATGGTTAGGCCATGTAACTGGCGGGAGAGGCCAACAGCAAAATCGCAGATGTCTATCATTTCCTGAACTTCGCCCAGCCCTTCCTGTAGGCTCTTGCCCATTTCATAGCTCACGAGTTGTCCCAGGTCATTTTTATTCTTTCTTAATTCTTCAGCCACCTGTCTAACCACATCGCCACGTTTGGGTGCAGGCCAGCTGCGCCATTCAACAAAAGCAGATTGTGCTTTTTGTATAACAGCTTCATAAGCTTTTGAATCGGCACCGGTTACTGATGCAATTAATTTTCCATCAACAGGTGAATAAGAATTGAGTTTTTCTCCTTTTGATCTCAACCAGTTCAATCCGGTTGAAACACCATCGTTATTGGTTTGGATCTTTAATGTCTTTAAAAATTTCATTTTTGATTGTCTTTGATCGTGATTAAGGGGTGCAAGTTACGAATCGGATGCTGGATACTGGATACTGGATACTTGATACTTGATACTAGATACCACTAGAGGCTACCTTTCCAGAATCCAGGATCAAGTATCCAGCATCTATTTAATACTGTTCCTGCTCATTAGGAAAATCCTTGCTTTTCACATCTTTGATGTACTGCTTCACTGCGCCGTCGATCTGTTCGTATAAGTTGAGATACTTTCTTAAGAACCGGGGTTTAAACTCAACATTGATACCCAGCATATCATGCATCACCAACACCTGCCCGTCACAACTGCTGCCGGCGCCAATGCCGATGGTTGGTATACTTAAGCTTTCGCTCACTTCTTTTGCCAGTGCAGCCGGAATTTTTTCCAGCACAATGGCAAATGCGCCCGCTTCCTGGAGTAACAAGGCATCTTTTTTTAATTTAGTGGCCTCATCAATCTCTTTTGCCCTTACGGTGTAGGTTCCAAATTTATAAATGCTTTGAGGGGTTAATCCCAAATGCCCCATGACCGGGATGCCGGCACTTACAATTTTTGAAACTGAATCCAGGGCTTCTTCTCCACCTTCCAGTTTTACGGAATGACCGCCGGTCTCTTTCATTATTTTAATGGCAGATGCCAGGGCTATTTCTGAATTGGATTGGTAAGAACCAAAGGGCATATCCACTACCACCAGGCAGCGGTCAATACCACGTACCACACTTTGCGCATGGTAGATCATCTGGTCCAATGTGATGGGCAAGGTAGTTTCGTGCCCGGCCATAACATTACTGGCACTGTCGCCAACCAGGATGATATCAATACCGGCAGTGTCGAAGATCTTGGCAAAAGAAAAATCATAAGCCGTGATCATGGAGATCTTTTCCCCGGCGGCTTTCATCTTTTGCAGGGTATGGGTAGTTACTTTTTTGATTTCTTTTTGAACAGACATGATAAACTGTTTTAAATTAACTGAAGATGCTGTGGAGTTGGCTCTGCGTTAGAATAAAACAAATCCTTGGAGCAATTGAGACTGTAAATGTAGAAATAAATTTATTTGCAAACGATTTTAATAAAAAGGTCATTAAAATGATTTGTGTAAAAATTACCAGCAAGAAAATATCCGGAGGGAATATTATTATGGTGAATGAAGTTAAGAGGGGGCAGGTTAAAATACAAAGTGATGAAGATTATTTTAACTCATCCCACATATGATGAACCAATCCATCAACCAAACCTATCTTGGGTACATATATTTCCGTTGCACCTGCCCAGCGCATCGCATTGGAATATATGAGCAGGGCTGGCACTATAACATCGGCCCTGTCGGGCTTTAAATTGTAAAGTTTGATCCGGTCCTCTAAACTTACACTATTCAATTCTTTGTAATAATCCTTAAGCAGGTCCAGCGTAAGGGGTTTGCCTTCTTTACCTTTAGCCATGGTAAAAATCTTGTTGATATTGCCGCCACTGCCAATGGCCATTACTTCTTTCTGATCTTTAGTTACCGTTTTGATGATCTCTTTCATCACTTCCCAGGTTTTGTCGTGCACCATTCCCTGCAGTAAACGGATGGTGCCTATATTAAAAGATTCCTTGAAGATCAAAACACCATTGCTGAAGAATGAAAGTTCGGTACTTCCACCACCAACATCAATATACATGTAGCTATGGTCCTTGTCTAAGGTTTCCGCTATATGGTTCTCAAATATTAACCCGGCTTCCATATCACCTGAGATCACTTCGATCTTGATATCAGTTTCAAGTTTTACTTTTCTTATAATATCATCAGCATTTTTTGCATCCCGCATGGCACTGGTTGCACAGGCCTTGATATGTTTAACCTCGTAAGCATTTGTCAAATGTTTAAATGCTTTCATGGTTTGTATGAGCATGCCTGTTTTCTGTTTGGAGATGGTGCCTGTCTCAAAAACCTCGAAACCCAGGCGTAGGGGTACCCTGAATAAATTCAGTTTATTAAAAACGGGTTCTTTATTTTCGTCAACAGTAACTTCTGTAATTAATAAGCGTGCTGCATTGCTTCCTATATCGATGGCTGCGAGTTTCAATTTAGTTAATCCGTTAATTTGTTAATTAGTTAATCCGTTGATCCTTTGATGGCGTAATGTTTAATTAGTACAAACGAATTTACGGATTAACGTTTAAACGGATTAACATTTATACGGATTAACGGCTATGAAGATTTGCGGTAAAGATAATTGTAGGTCTCTACCTGGCTGCGTATTTTTTTTGTGTTGCGTGGGTTTACATACTGGTTGCTCAGGTCATTGTCCAATATCCTTGCTTTGATATTATCTTTAAGTTGTATCTGCAGTATATCTTTTATTTCCTGTTGTATATTCTTTTCAAATATTGGGCAGGCAACCTCTACCCGGTGATCAATATTACGGATCATCCAGTCGGCCGATGAAATAAAGGTCTTTTCTTTTCCGCCATTGTGAAAGATCATGACACGGGCATGCTCCAGGTATTCATCTACAATACTGATGGCCTGCATGGGGATCCTGAATTTTTTATTCTCGGTAAGTAAACAGCAGATACCCCTGATGACCATTTTTATTTCCACACCTGCTTTGGCGGCCTCATAAAGTTTATTGATCAGTATCTCGTCGCTGAGCGAATTCAATTTTAGAATAATTGATGCAGGTTTTTTTGACCTCGCAGTTTTAATTTCTTTATTGATCAGCAGCATTAACTGTTTGCGCATGCCAACAGGGCTAACCATTAATGTTTTGCATGCATTCAAAAAATGGATCCTGTTCTTTGGCTGCTCCAGGTAACTGAATATACGGTTGACGTCGGCCATGATATTCCTGTCTGACGTGAGCAGGCAGGTATCACTATATACAGTTGCCGTTTTTTCATTAAGATTTCCCGTGCTTACAAAACCGTAATGGATGGTTCGGTTATTTACCCGTTTTTTAATGAGGCAGATCTTTGCATGTACTTTAAGATCGGGTATGCCCAGCAATACTTTTATACCTGCTTCCTCAAGTTCTTCTTTCCATTCCAGGTTGGCTTCTTCATCAAACCGGGCCCGCAACTCCAGCACCACGGTCACTAGTTTTCCATTGCGTACAGCATTGGTTAGGGTATTAATGATCTTTGAGCGGTCGGCCAGTCGGTAACAGGTTAACTTAATGCTTACCACTTCGGGATCGATAGCAGCTTCACGCAAAAGATCAATGATGGTGCCGAATGAATGATAAGGAAAATTAAGCAGCACATCTTTTTTTAAAATTACTCCCGATACACTCGTCGTGTTTCTTAAAGCAGGGTGGATAAAGGATTTTTTACGCTGGCTTTTATACCTGAAAACCGACTCGGGAAAATTTATAAAATCTTTAAAATTATGAATTCTGCCACCCGGGATCAGGTTGTCTTTTTGAAATAATCCCATCCGGTGTACCAGGTAGGTAAGCAGCGAAGGATCTATTCCTTTGTCAAAAACAAAACGTACGGGTTTGCCTTTTTTACGGTTCTTTAAACCCTTTTCAATTTTTTGGATCAGGGATGTGGCTACATCATTATCAATATCAATTTCTGCATCCCGGGTTACTTTAATAATGTGTGCCGAAAAAGTATCATAGCCAAAAAACGAAAAAATATGCGGCAGACAAAAACGGATTATATCTTCCAGTAAAATAATATACTGAACCGTGTTTTTTGAAGGCAGGATGATAAACCTGGGCAGCCGCCTGGTGGGTACAGAAACCAATGCAAATTTTTGTGGCACCGACCTGTCTTTTTTTGAAAGCTTGCACGCCAGGTAAATGGATTTATCATTCAGCACGGGGAAGCTTTGGATACTTTCGATCATCAGCGGGATGATATTGCTGCGTATCTCTTCATTAAAATAATCGAGAATAAAAGCCTGCTGTGCTTTGTTTATCTGGTTCTCGTTTACAATATGGATCCTTTCTTTTTTCAACTCTCTCAGGATCTCCTTCCAAATACGTTCAAATTCTTTTTGCTGTTCCACAACAATTTCCTGTATCTCATCTAAAATGGCATCGGGGCTAAGTTCCAAGTGCATTTTTGATTTTTTACCGAACTCGATCATGCGTTTCAATGTAGCCACACGTACGCGGAAAAACTCATCGAGGTTATTTGAGAATATACCAAGGAAACGGATGCGTTCTCTTAAAGGTACGGTTTCATCAGCGGCTTCCTGTAAAACACGGTCATTGAACGAAAGCCAGCTTATATCCCTGAATATGATCTTTCTTTTGTGCAAACAGGTTTAAGTTTAAGATAAATGTGGTAAAATTAAGGACTTACTTCTCCATGGAGCCTGAAGCAATATTAAGTTTGTGTAAAAATTTTAAAGGTTGCCTTTAATGACCCTTCATTTTTTCAATTGTACCGGTGGTAGAAAATCCATCTAAGATGGGCAGGATCTTTACTTCGCCGCCGTTTGCCATTACTTCTTTAGCACCAACAATCTGCTCAAGGGTATAATCTCCGCCTTTTACCAGAACGTCCGGTAAAATAGCTGTGATCAGGTTTAACGGGGTATCTTCTTCAAACAGGATCACTGCATCAACCATCACCAGCGAAGCCATTAATAATGTTCTTGAGCCCTCATTGTAAACCGGCCGGCTTTCCCCTTTTAATCTTTTTACTGAGGCATCTGAATTAATAGCTACAACCAGGATATGACCGTATAATGCAGCTTCGCCCAATGAAGCAATATGGCCCTCGTGCAGAATATCGAAAACACCATTTGTAAAAACGATCTTTTTATTGAGCAGACGCCAGCGGTTTAACTGGTGCATTAATTCGCCAAGCGTAAATATTTTATTGGGTATGCTGCTGACTGATCTCATTTTTGGATTTATTTAAATAAGGTAATATTAGTAAACATATGAACCCTACGATCAGAATTAAGAAGAACTGTGCTGACCATTGCAGCCACCCGTTGGCTGTGCCAAAACTTTCCGGTATGCTGTATAATGTCATGGCTTCCATAACGAATACAGGGTATAAGCCTATACCGCCTGGTGTGATCATTGTAGCAACCGTTCCAAAAACCAAAACCGGGAAGGCCGCCAGGACCGGCAACCCGCTGGTTTCAGTAATAGCATAAAATCCCAGGTAAGTTCCTCCTGCATAACAGCTCCAGATAAGAACACTGTGAAAAATAAAGAGCCATTTATTTTTAAGATTTTTTACGCTTGATAAGCCGATAATGATACCCTTAAATATGCCTTTTATTTTTTGCACATATTTTATGTGGTGGAATTTTTTAAACACATATTTTAATAAAATGAAAAATGCTGCGATGAATAATAAGATGACCAGTATCTTAATTGTTGCTGCGCCTGTATCCTGGGAGAAAATGTATTTTTCAAGGATCGCTTTTGTATATGCGCCAACTATGTTTGCCTGCGTTAGTAACGAAATAATGATGATAATGAAGAAGGAGACAACATCCACCGCTCTTTCAATAAGGATAGTGCCCACTAATTTATCGGGTGGTACTTTTTCATATTTGCCCAGGATAGTACACTTTAACACCTCTCCCAAACGTGGAAAGGCAAAATTGGCGAGATAACCGATCATTACCGCACAAAAGGTATTGCTTAGCTTCGGTTTGTAATTCATCGACTCCATCAATATCTTCCACCTGATCGCCCTGCTTAAATGGCTGCCGACCAGGATCAGGAATACAGGGATCAGGAGATAATAGTTTGCATTTTTTAAAGAATTGATGAATTCCCGGTAGTCTTTTTCAGATAACTTGTGAATACTCCACCAAACCAAAAAAATACCAATGGCTAAAAAAACAAGTGACTGCAATATGAACAATAGCCGTTTACGCATAATAGTTTACAAAGTACGAAGGGAAAACAGTAAAGTCAAAAAGAAGATGCTGGATACTTGATACTGACCATGAGTTTAATTGTCAAAAAGTTTTTCTAAGCTTAAGGTTGTATCCAGCATCCAGTATCCAGTATCACTTTTCCAAAAGCATATTATCGATCAATCGCACCTCTCCTAAGAAAGCAGCAACTAAGGCAACGGTTTTTATATGTCCATCCCAATCATTGATGATCTCCAGGTTATGGGCATTGGCAATTTCTACATAATCTACTTTGAAACCGGCATCGGTTAAATGCTGTATAGCTTTTTGCTTTAAAGCTTTTAGATCACCCTCCCTGAGATGGGTTTTTAAGAATGATAAGGTTTCAAATATTTGTAAGGCCTGCTTCCTGTCGCTGCTGTTCAGCCTTACATTCCTGCTGCTCATGGCAAGGCCATCCGGTTCACGCAGCGTGGGGCAGATAATAATATCTATATCGAATTTCTTCAGTTCAACAAGTTTTGTAATAACCATGCATTGCTGATAGTCTTTTTGGCCCAGGTACAACCGGCCGGCAGGAATGATGTTCAATAACCGGTTCATCACCATACAAACCCCCTGGAAATGCCCGGGTCTGAATTTACCCTCCAGGACCGTTTCCAGGTAACCCAGGTCATATTTTTCTGCATTTGCTGTTCCATCCGGGTATATTTCTGAAACCGATGGCAGAAACAGGACATCACAACCGGCTTTTTCCAATGCATCAATGTCTTTTTCAATAGTTGCAGGATAATTATCAAAATCCTTTGCATCATTAAACTGGGCAGGGTTCACAAAAATGCTGCAAACCGTAATTGAATCTCTTCTTTTAGAAGCGTCAATCAATGTGATATGCCCGGGGTGCAGGGCTCCCATAGTTGGAACAAAACCAATGCCGTTACCCTGTTCTTTGATTTTGAGAAGGTAAGCGGTTATGTCTGCAGCTTTCTTAAATAGTATCATAATGGAATCAATTACGCTTAAGATGCCTGTTGAAACGGGTTTTCCCGAATAAATATCGTACTTTTGCAGCCGTTTCCAACATATTACAGCAACAAACAAGCGTAAATGAGTACAAAGAAAAGAATTTTATTTATTGCTAACGAAATGTCGCCCTACCTGGAATTGA
>JBDSXS010000116.1:0-4298 GCA_039926045.1 Ferruginibacter sp. | reverse complement strand
TATTTTGCCCTGTACCGGTACCAATTCATGAAATAGTAGATAATTCTTCTCCAACTTTGTTTTTATCCGCATATACCATTCCAGTACTGGGCCTTTATACAAATAGTTATAGCGCAATTTTTCCCTGAAGTACTTTGGTTGTTCAATTTCTTTTTTAAGTATCTCAAATTCCTCCCTGAAATAACGGCCAACATATTTTGCCCTCTCCGCATAGCCATTCCCATAAGTTTTATCCGCCGGTTTTATGCGGGGTAAAAATTTAACCGTGAGTTGTCCGTCCTTTAGCAACTGATCCTGTTTGGTGAGTGTATAATCTGTTCCATGTATGATGATGGGCAGAATATCCACATTCATTTTTTCAGCAAGATAAAAAGCGCCTTTATGAAAACGTTTGATCACACCATCTTCGGCCCTCGTGCCTTCGGGAAAAATGATAACCGAATAACCGTTTTTAATCCTGTCTTCCACCAGGCTCATGTCTGTTTCGATCTGCTCTGCAGGAAAATAATCTGCCATGCGAATGACTTTACCAAACAAGGGAGAATTCCATATCCGGTTATTGGTGAACATGAGCAATTTCGGATGCAGCATGATCAGCGGCAGAATATCCAGCGATGACTGGTGATTAGCGACGATGACAGCAGGGGTTTCAAATTTTTCCTGTTGCGGATTGATGATCTTCTTTTTTACGTTGATCATGATATATACCAGGCGCCTGCATACTTTTGAAATGATCCTGTGATAAAGCAATTTGCCCTTTTCTTTGATGTTAAACAAAGCAAATGTCCAGGCCACGATGGTAAGTGCAACACTCCAACCAATAAAATAAGAAAAGGCGAAGGAAGATTTAATGAACCCCCAGAGCGTCCAGGGAAACCTGTTCCGGTTTACCCGGTTCTTTATCAAAACGGAAAAAAGAAATGGAATTAAAATTTGTGAAATGACCACTACACAAACAATACCAATGATAGAGATCAATGCAATGGATCTTAGCGCCGGGTGTTTTGCAAAAATCAAAACACCCAAACCAGCAATGGTGGTAACAGCAGATAAAATAATGGAAGACTTAAAAGAAGACAGGTTCTTTTTACCGGTCTTGTATTCCTGTAGCAGCCCATCCATAATAAAGAGGCTGTAATCATCGCCCAGGCCAAAAATGAGCGCTGATATGATGATGTTGATGATATTGAACCGGATACCTGCTATGCCCATGATGCCCAGTATCCAGATCCAGGTGATGAACATAGGAATAAAGGAGACCAGCGCCAGTTCTATTCTTCCATACACGAACAGCAAAACCATAAATACCAGCAACGAGGTCATTAAAGCGATCTTTGTAAAGTCAGCGTTGATGATCTCTACAAAACGGTTGGTAAGGTATTGTTTATCCAGTACGGTAACATGTTCGTCATTTTCAAAAGTTTTATAGACCACCTGTTTTTTTTCAGGTATTGTTTTTACCAAAGTAACGACGGTTGCTTTACCCGGTTTTTCGGTTATATAATCATCAAGAAAGTTCTTACGCACATCGGCCATGGCCTGCCTGTCAACTGCTGTATATGTTTTATCAAGCAGTATTTTAAAGTTATCAAAAGCCGATGTGTTGAATTTCAAAGCATTTCCTTCTTTAAGCAATGTTGCCAGGAGGGTTGCTTTTTTTTCGGGGGTCCAGTATGTGTTCCATCTTTCAATTCTTATTCTTTGCTCAGCCTCTGAAATGATCAATGAAGAAACACCTGAATATTTTTTTACAATGTTTTGGTCCTGCAGTTTTTCGATCTGTGTAACCAATTTTTCATTGTTGACAAGGGCGTCGTCCAAAGTTTTTCCTTCGGTAACCAGGTAAACAGATTGTAAGGCATATTGATTGATCCGGTTCAGCTTTTTTTCTGAATCCTTTAATTTGCTGCTCATGAAATTCATGTTCTGCAGGTCAGATTCAAAGCCTGCCTTTCCTACCCAAAAAGCAAAAACTATGGTAAGTCCAAAAATGGCCAAAACCAGTAACTTGTTATATTCTGGTTTTAAAGAAGCAATTTTGTCGATCCACGAAAATTCAGTTGCCACATGAGCTGCCTTTTCTTTTTTTCCTGCAATAAAATGCGGCAAAAAGATCAAAGAGCAAAGTGAAGCCCCGATCAAACTGAATGCAGCAAACAGGCCCAGGTCTTTCAGCATTTCCGATTCAACAAACTGCAGGCACAAAAATCCACCGATGGTGGTAAAGCTTCCTACGGTCATGGGCACGGCGAGGTCACTGATGAGTTCCTCCATATTCCTGGTATGCCTGTAATGATTAAAAACATGCAGGGAATAATTTACAGCAATGCCCAATACCACCGAGCCGGTACCCAGGGCAATTACTGAAATACTGCCTTTTAAAAAATAAATGGCTGCCAAAGAAAATATGGCGCCAAAAATAACCGGAACAAGAATTATGAATGGTGCACTTTTTTTACGGAAATAAAATCCCAAAAAAACAATGATGAAGAGTATAGTAATCCCCTGTGTAAGCATAGAGTCGCGGCGGAGTTGCAAGGCATTGCCAACCGAAACTGCAGTTGCGCCAAAATAGGTTGCAGTTACCACAGTGCTGCTGTTATTATTGATGATGCTGTCGAGCCCTTCTAAAAGCAATGCATTTTTACCGGTATTGTTGGGAGGAAATGCCGGCGCAATAAAAAGCATCAGGTGCTTTCTGTCTTTAGTAAGGATATAATTATTGTAGAGTTCGAAATTTTCGTCGTATTGTAATTGTTGAAGTTTTTTTAACCCGAGGAAAGTGATCCCTACCGGATCTTTACTAATCATACTCTTCAATGCAAAGCCCGCCGGTGATGTAAGTGTACGAAAATCCTGTTCAAGTGTTTGCTTTATTTTGGACGACGTGATCAGTGAATCGATTTGCGTATAGTCTTTTTCATTGAGGTAAACCGGTAAGTGTTCGCTGATGGTTTCAAATAATTCCAGTCCCAGGTCATCATCAACCTTAACATTCATTTTAGTGATGAAAGGAGCAAGTTTTTCCCGGACGTTTTCAACAAATGCATCTGCGTAAGTAATAAGACTGTCAGGCTCGGCAGTCGCAGCCGTATCTTTTAATGATACGGTTACCACAAGCTTATCCATGAATTTTGAATTTTGAAAAACAGCATTCAGTTTTTCAATTCTTTTATCTTTCGGTAATATTTTGGAAATGTCTTCTTCAAATTTTACCTGCATAGCAAACCAGGCTGTCAGTAAAAAAATTACAGCAAAGCTGATGTACAAAGCGGGCCGCCGCTTTTCATAAAATGCATATATGCTTAATAATATTTTTTTCATGTATTAATCGGCCTGTCGAAATACAACCTGTTTTTTAGCGATCAATTTTAAAAATATAAAAGTAAGCAGGCCAAACACAATAGCTGCAACAACGGCTAGTGTTATGCTGCCATAAATATATTGTAACAGGTTATTTTTTATGGAGTCGAGCGATATGGACCTGCTGAAATCGATCTGCATCGCATTGGCACCCATCCAGAAAGCACCCATTTTATAACTTGCGAAAATGATCACGGGTATCATGGGCGGAATGCTGATGTTTGCTGCAACGATCACCAATGGCTTATTGAGCTTAAATAAAATGGCCAGGAAGATGGCAGCCATTAATTGAAAACCCCATATAGGAATAATGCCCATGAAAATCCCGAAAGCAACAGACATGGCTTTTAACTGGGGAGAATGATGCGGATTAAACAAATGGTCATCGAGAAGTTTTCTTAGTTTTTTCCGACTGAACAATGTTCTAATAAAATCACGTGGTTTTATATACAGGAAACTGATCAGCACCAGGATGGTATTTAAAACACTGATCCGAAAAAAGTCTTTATACGGCCTGAAATGTGAAATCCTTTCTGCTGCAGGTGCGTAATAAACAGTGACGGGAACGGCAACAACGTTCACACCCTTCCATGCAGCCCTCACCAGCACTTCAATTTCAAATTCATACTTACGGGTAAAAAAGTTCATGTTTTGTAAAGGCTCCAGCGGATACAGGCGAAACCCTGATTGCGTATCAGGACAACTTATCCCTGTTTCAGCTTTGAACCAAAAGTTTGAGAACTTATTACCAAAGCTGCTGCCGCCGGGAACAGAAGCCTGGTCCATATTACGGGCGCCAATAATAATGGCATTGGGTTCTTCTTCTATTTTATTTATGAATGAGGGAATATCTTTTGCAAAATGCTGTCCGTCTGAATCAATAGTGATGGCATACCTGTACCCTTTTTCAGCTGCATATTTAAAAGCTTTGCGAA
>JBDSXS010000115.1:0-10639 GCA_039926045.1 Ferruginibacter sp. | reverse complement strand
AAATGTCGTACATAAAAAATGAAAATGATTTTCTTCAAAAATCCGGTCTTAAAATCTGAAATAGTGATTGAGAATTTATGTTGATGGAATTTGGATCGCTGGTGAACAATATGCCTGAAAGACTCTTATCAGCCTGATCCAGTAGCAATATTACGCTGTTTTTTTAAAAAAAAGGAATTTTTTTGATGGATGGTCTATTGTCTGAACGGGGATTTAGCGGGATTAAAAGGATTTTATGGATTGATGAATCTTTTTAATCCAAAAAATCCACCCAAATCCCCGTTCAGACAAACGCTTATCTTTGCAATCCACAAATAATAAATATGTTCAACAAAAGGACCAGGATCAAAGACCTGCTGGCAAATGATAAAGCCAACTACGAAACAATAGTAATGGGATGGGTGCGCACCTTCCGCAACAGCCAGTTCATAGCCCTCAACGATGGCAGTACCAATAATAATTTACAGGTCGTGATAACACTGGGCATGCTTGATGAAGCTGTTTTAAAAAATATTACGCCAGGCGCCTGTATTAAAGCAATTGGCGAAATAATCCCTTCGCTGGGTAAGGGGCAAAAAATTGAACTGAAAGCAAGCTCTATAGAAATACTGGGCGAATGCGATGGCGAAAAATATCCATTGCAATTAAAGAACCGCCCGAGTTTGGAATATTTAAGGGAGATCGCTCACCTCCGTTTCCGTACCAATACATTCGGATCTGTATTCCGTGTTCGCCATGCTTTGGCATTTGCTATTCATAAATTTTTTAATGATAAGGGATTTATTTATTTACATACACCCATCATCACAGCCAGCGATGCCGAAGGTGCGGGTGAGATGTTTAAAGTTACGTCGCTACCCCTGGATGGAACGGCTGCAAAAAATGAAGACGGTTCTATAAATTATAAGGAAGATTTTTTTGGCCGCAGCACCAACCTTACCGTAAGCGGGCAACTGGAAGGTGAACTTGCCGCCATGGCTTTTAGCGATATCTATACCTTCGGGCCAACATTCCGTGCCGAGAATAGTAACACAGCAAGACATCTTGCCGAGTTCTGGATGATAGAACCCGAAGTTGCTTTTAACGACCTGGAAGATAACATGAACCTGGCAGAAGAATTTATAAAGTATGTGATAAAATATGCCATGGAGAATAATAAAGATGACCTGGATTTTTTAGCTCAGCGACTGGAAGAAGAGGAAAAACAAAAGCCACAAATTGAAAGAAGCGAAATGGGGTTGCTGGATAAATTAACTTTTGTGGTTGACAATGATTTTGAAAGGCTTACCTATACCGAGGCCATCGAAATATTAAGAGAGAGTAATCATAATAAGAAAAAGAAATTTCAATACCTGATCGAAGGATGGGGAACAGATCTGCAAAGCGAACACGAGCGCTACCTGGTAGAAAAGCATTTTAAAAAACCGGTGATATTGACTGATTATCCAAAAGAGATCAAGAGTTTTTATATGCGCCAGAACGATGATGGAAAGACGGTAGCGGCTATGGATATTTTAGCACCGGGTATTGGTGAAATTGTTGGTGGCAGTCAGCGGGAAGAACGCATGGACAAACTTACGGAACGCATGAAAGAACTGCATATTCCTGCCGAAGAATTATGGTGGTACCTGGATACCAGGAAATTTGGTGCCTGTCCGCATGCAGGCTTTGGGCTTGGCTTTGAGCGGTTGGTGCAGTTTGTTACAGGCATGAGTAATATCAGGGATGTGATCCCTTTTCCGAGGTATCCAAAGAGTGCGGAATTTTAAATTAGTTAAAAATGAAGAATTAAGAATTTTTCCACTCACTTACTCTGAGAAATTGCTAATGCCGCATGAGTTAAGGGATTTTTAATTCTTAATTTTTAATTGCTCATACGTTTCCGCATTCTTCACCGGCAGAATAGGCTGCTTTAAATATTCACCCCAAACCTTTGTAAATGATGCCCCGTAATAAAAAATCAGTGAAGCATAAAACAGGAAGAGTAGTAAAAAAACAATAGAAGCGGAAGCTCCATATACAGCCCCTATATTACCATGAAGTAAAAGCCATTTCAATACAACCACGCCAATATTATATAAGATGCTTGTCAATAACCCCCCGCTGATGGCAACCCGCCAATTCGGTATACCATCGGGCAGGTAGCGGAACAATACCGTAAACCAAATGCATACAATGATAATAGAAACCAGGGTCGAAAGGGTGCCGATCATATAAAATCCTGCCACAGGAAAAGTATCATCCAGGTAATTGCCAAAAACAACTTTAAAACTTTCTGCTGCAAGCGATCCTATAAGCAGTATCCCGGTAAAAAGAATCACCAACGTAGATTTAAACCTGGTGAGCAATGCCATTTTGAATTTCTTCTCTCCCGATTTTTGAATGCCCCAAACCTGGTTGAGCGAACTTTGTATCACTTTGAATAAGGTGGTGGCAACAAATGCCAGGAACAAAAAACCCCCAATAGCAAGAGGTAGATTGCTTGCCAGTCCCCGAAACCCACGCAAAATTTCCATTACCTGCCTCACACTGTCCTCACCAACAATCTCGCCCAGTTGTGCAAACAATTTCCTGCTTATAGTTCGCCTGTTGAATAGTAAGCTCAGCAGTTGTATCAGCAATAATAAAATTGGCGGAAGTGCAAAACTGGTAAAGAAAGCTGTTGCCCCTGCCAGGCGAAGCGGATCATTTTTAATCAGCACCCTGTAGGCATTCACCAGCGCTATGCCTGTGTTTTTTATTTGTAGCTGTAATTTCAATTAAGAATTAAAAATTAAGAATTAAGAAATTTTTAAGTTTATGTACTTTGCGAAATTGCAACACCCCCTGCATTAAAGGTATTTTTAATTCCTTACTTTTCGAAATTCGTAACACTGCCGAGCCAGAGGAATTTTTAATTTTTAATTCTTAATTCCATGCTCATCTCTTCCACAAGACCTCCTTCCTTTAAATCCTGTCCCAACTCCCAAAACATAATACCTCCCAATCTTTTCCTCCGCACAAATTTTGTTTTTGCTTTAATGGATCTTTTATCATCAAAAGTGGCGAACAGCTTTTGCGTACTGTTGTATTGATAAGGAGCTTTTGCTTTTTTATCCCAATGATATCTAAACCCCGAAGTATCGCCGAAGTAATTTGCAAAATCAGTGTAGGCAACGCCCCGTTTAAATGTTCCCGCCTGGTACAAACCATGATTGGTATCGGGTACATTTTCCCAAACACGGGCATACATGGCTGCGCCGATGATCAGTTTTCCGGCAGGCACTTTGTTATCCAGCAGCCAGTCCACACTTTTGCCGGTTGATTCCTGCCCCGCCTGGTAACCCTGCAATGCTGTATGATGTCCGGTTACGGTAGCATATCCTCCCACCAGGTCATAGGTCATCAGGTTCACAAAATCAACAAGGGGCATTACTGTAGCCCAGTCAATCGACTGCTCCAGGTATTTTACAAAACCGCCGGCAGCAAAAGTCAGGATAAAGTCTTTGCCCATTTCCTGCCTGAGCGCTTTAATCAATTCAGTAAAATTATCTTTATCGGCTGTATCGAATTTATGTCCGGGAAAACCTTCAATAGCCGGGTATTCCCAATCCAGGTCGAGCCCATCGATACCGTATTGTTTAAAAAGCGCAACGGTAGTTTTGGCAAAATTTTTTCGGTGCTCGTCATTTGAAAATAGATCACTGCAAAATGAACAGCCGCTCCAGCCGCCAACAGACACCATGATCTTTAACTGCGGAAACTCTTTCTTAAGCTCCACCAACTGTTGCAAACTATTTTCCTGATCTGTGTTATGAAAGGTTAGGGTATCGTTTTGTATCTTAAGAAAACTAAAAATGAGATGTGTTAATTTATTTACCGGCCATTGTTTAATGGCGGCTCCGGAGCCGGTGTAATAGGCGATGATTTTGTAGGGCTGTGAGTAAAGGGATACATAGAAAAAAAGAAAAAGAGGAAGTAAGATTTTTTTCATGGAGGGAAGGTAGGGCATTGTTATTTATTTTGGGGGCTTGATACAAAAAAGTGACAATAAAAATTTACTTTCACCACAACTGGCTTTTAATTAATTGCACTTTTACTAATAACCATTATTATGAAACCCAAACGAATTATACTCATACGTCACGGAGAATCGGAAGGAAATATTGATAAGGCCATGTACAACCAAAAGCCTGATTATACCTTATTGCTTACTTCAAAAGGAAAGGAACAAGCGGCAACGGCAGGCAAGGCTTTAAAAGAATTGGTAAAAGATGAAAAACTGCGTTTTTATGTATCCCCACTGTTTCGTACCAGGCAAACCTTTCAGGAGATCGTAAACAGTTTTCCACAAGACAATTATGATTACCGGGAAGAACCTCGCCTGCGTGAACAGGAATGGGGGCACCTGCGCAGCCTTGAAGACTGTAATAAAATAGAAAAACAAAGAGACGAATATGGCACTTTTTATTTCCGGATCCCAGACGGTGAAAGCGCCGCCGATGTATATGATCGGGTGAGTGATTTTTTTAACACCCTTTACCGTGATTTTGAAAAAGAAAGTTTCCCATCCAATGCAGTAATGATAACACATGGTATGAGCATCCGTCTTTTTTTAATGCGTTGGTTTCATTTTACAGTTGAAGATTTTGAACAAATTGCCAACCCGGTTAACTGCGACATAGTAGTAATGGAGTTACAGGAAACCGGTAAATATGAATTGGCTACGCCGCTTAAAAAACATATTGTTGCACATGGATGGAGATTATAGAAGTCTAAAGCTGTTTTAGCGCTAACCAAAAACAAAGCATTGCCAAATACAGAAGAATTAAAAGGAGGAAATAGTTATCTGGAAACACGTTTGCAAGCCAAAATAACAGCATATGCAAATTATTTTGACAGTTAGAAATAAGCAATCAAACAACATGAGGTTCACTACTTCCTACATAATCCTCATTACTTCCTTTGCCTTAATGGCCTACGGCTATTGGGGCGCTTTTACCACACCCGGTAATAAGGTATATGATGAAATGGATGCCTTTTACCCCTTCTTTATGCTGATAGGCGGGGTGGTTTTATTGATCATTTTTTTGATCCTCCTTATCATCATGCGCAGGAAAGCAAAAAAATAATTTCTTCGTGGTACAAATTATGACGTAGATCAGCATCACCTGCATTGTAAAGAGACATTTTTTACTTACTTCTCCTTTAAATCATCTGTTTAATTGACCATATCTAATTCGGGGTACGGTTATTGATTTATCATAAGTTCATTAAAACTATAACATGATGGATCAAAAGCAATTTGGGGTGTGGATGGATACACAGCACGCCACCGTAGTAGGACCCGGTAATACCGAAGGTAGCACACTGACTGTATTGGCGCATATAACAAGCGAAGAAGATTCCCCAAGCTCCAGTAATAAGAACATGAACAATCAAAAAATAATGCATCAGCAAAAATTTTTTAAAGAAATCAGTTCATACCTGCAAAATGCCACACACCTGCACGCAACAGGCACCGGTCAGGCACAGGAACAGTTCATGCATTACCTGGCAGAAACACCACAGTTCAGGAACACGAAAACCGAAGAGTCAACCACCAACAAAATGAGTGATGAAAGGCTGATAGAGTTCTTTTCGGCAAAATTTAATTAGTCAATTAAAATAGACAACAATGGATAATACAGAAAAGAAACACCTGATGGAAAAAATGATGCGGGAGCTACAGGACATTGTAAACAGCCAGACCTCCCTGCTCAAAAAAATTGCCCAACTGGAAGCAGAGAACATGAATCTGGGCAACAAAGTACTGGAAAAACGCCTCCCCGATATTCATGGTAAAGTGGATGAAGGCATTACAGAGATCACCATGGTCATGGAAGAGTTTACTGAAGCTACAGATAAATTTATAGCGGACAATAAACTGGAAGAAGTGTTGCCTGAACAGGGAACATAATGCATCTCATCGTCCTAAAGGACGATGCAATTCAAAAGGACGTTGCAATTCAAAATAGGGTGCAACTTAAAAGGAGACTGCAATTCATTCATCGGTTTGCTTCACTCAGCCAATGAAATTGTTTTTCGGCCAGTTGAAAATGACGGGCCGATCTTTTAAGTTCTATAAAAATGGAGTCATTTCTTTGTCCCGAGGCAAGTCCGGGATGTACCATTTCGCCCCAAAGCTCTATGGTATTGCTGTCGGGCAGTTGATAATGCAACGAAAATAAATTGGCAGTAGCCTGCCCGGACTTTTTAAAATTGATTATGGGCTGCAATGTATCCACATCAAATACAAAATATCCCCGGCCATATCTTCTCCTGAACATGGTATCACTTGTATTGATGCTGCCCATTCCGTTTTCCTCTATAATCACATCCTTCCACCGGATGGTATCGGTTGTTAAGGCCGGCAGGGTATCCTTGTTAACTACATATGTGGTTACATCATAAACACCGGGCTTAAAATCTTTATGGACTGTTGTTGTTCTACGTTCCTTTGCATATTGCAGGTTTTCATAAAATGATTTCCCAAGCAGGAATACAATGGCCAGTTTAATGATCACTCTTGTTACCCGCATCCACTTTTTGGTAAGCGGGTAATCATAAACAGAACATGTTGCAGCCGGTCTATTCAAAACAAAAAAGCAGGCGATCCTGCGATACTCATTCGCCAGCAGGTATAAACACAATAAAACCAAATTCATAGAATACAGTTTTACCGGTATATCATAACAGAGGTTGAGCATCATTACATTGATGAAAACCGCGGTGGCTATCAATGCACCCATGGTAGCTGTTCGTTTGTATAATAATAAAACAGCCACCAACACTTCCATAACCCCGGAAAAAACCTGGTAAGGAGCAGAATAACCTATAAAGAGCCAGGAAAAGCGCATGGGCAAAAGATCGCCCAGTGGTGTTGCCAGGTTACTAAGCAAAGGAAAAGTCATTTGCAATGCAAATATTTTTTGTATGCCATAACCAAAAGCAATAAGGGCCAGCGAATACCTGATGAAGAGGCACAACAGGTAATTTAATTGCCAGTAGCTTTTTCTTTTCCTGTCGAGCAACGACCATATAACAGCGCCGATACCGGCAACAGCCAGGATAAAATAATTGGTAGCCCAGGCAAAAGAGGTATCACCACTTCCATTATAAACCGGTTTTACATGCCTGTTGTTAAAAACATGGAAAAAAAATTCGTTGGCTTTAATGACGGCCCAATCAAAAGCCTGGCTATACAATTCTAACAGGTAATCTACACCCGGTATTATACCCAGCCAATCCCAGGGGCTGATGTATAAAATGAAATAAATAAAAAAGAAACGGAACAGCATTTTCTTGAGCAATGTCCATGGGCTGTTTTGCAGCTGTAAAGTATCTGTCATAAAAATAGTTTTGGCTATTAAATATATCAATAGTTTTTCTTAATATTAAAATCTTATTGCTGACAGAAAAATAATTCGCGACTACCATCCTGCCATTGTTCCACCGATAGTTTTATCAGACTTCATACTAAAACACAATAATTGAAGTGCCCTTTTTGGACAAGCAAAAAAAGACAACAGCCCTTCTAAAAAATCTGGCACAGTTTTCCTGTTTACTTAAATAAAAACTATTATGAAAAAGAAAACAACCGAAGAGGATATAAAGCCGGATCTTAAACACGATACTATGGAGTTTTCTGCTGCCACCGATGGTGATGATATATTGGATACCGACGACGAATCCTACGAAGAGGAAGGCATTAATGCAGAAGAGCTGGATGCAATAGAAGATGATCCCGATGCTGAAGCAGCGGCGCTTAATGCAACAGAAACAGACTTTGCGGCCGATCCGGACAACCTGCCCGATGAGAATTGGACAGATGACCTGCCGGATATGGAAGATATGCAAGAAGAACCCAATGAGCGCTGACTAAACGTTGCGGAACTTTGTTAACTCACCCCAATGATCTTTCCTCCCACCACATCAATATTATTTGCCTGTGGGTGTTTAGGCAGTCCGGGCATGCGTACCATTTCGCCGCAAACAGCTACTATAAAACCGGCGCCCTGATTTATCACCAGGTCATCCACGTCAATTTTAAATTCACCATCCAAGCCGCTGATCAAAGGATCATGTGTAAAAGAGTATTGGGTTTTGGCCATACACACCGGCAGATGCTCCAGCCCAAGCAGCTTTATTTTTTTGATCATCTCCTGTGCTTTTTTATACAGCACTACGTCTTTAGCTCCATAAATGGTGGTTACAATTTTCCTGATCTTGGTTTCTATATCATCGCTGAGTTCGTAGGTATGTTGTATCGGCGGAGAGGGATTTTCACAAATGTCAACAACTGCCTGCGCCATTTCTCTTGCACCTTCGCCGCCATGTGTAAAACCATCATTCACGGCAAAGGCCACTTCTTTTTCGGCACACCAGTTACGCAGCCAGGCGATCTCTTCAGCGGTATCAAAATGATAGCGGTTAAGTACCACCAACACTTTTTGTTTGAACGATTTTAAGATCGCAATATGTTTTTCAAGATTGCGTGCACCTTTACCAAGCATCGTCATATCAGGCAGCATCATAGTTTTTGCATCGGCACCGCCGCTTAGTTTTAACGCCTGCGATGTTGCCACCAGCACACTCA
The DNA here is from genome assembly GCA_039926045.1 of Ferruginibacter sp. Classification (GTDB taxonomy): domain Bacteria; phylum Bacteroidota; class Bacteroidia; order Chitinophagales; family Chitinophagaceae; genus Ferruginibacter. Next base: position 2,022 of record JBDSXS010000115.1, on the reverse strand, counting down.
TAGCCGGTTGCAACCCAGCCTTGCGGCATTTGATATTGAAGAATTTTTCGGCGCCCAGGTCGGTTGCAAAACCTGCTTCTGTTACTACATAGTCGCCAAACTGCATGGCCGTTTTAGTAGCCATGATCGAATTGCAGCCATGGGCAATATTTGCAAATGGACCACCATGTATCATCGCCGGCGTGCCTTCTAATGTTTGTACCAGGTTGGGTAGTATGGCATCTTTTAATAAAGCGGTAATGGCGCCGGTTACACCCAGGTCTTTGCAGGTGAAAGGATTTCCGGCAAAAGTAAAACCAAGCAGTATATCGTCTATTTTTTTTCGCAGCTCTTCCAGGCTTTCGGAGAGACAAAGCACAGCCATGATCTCGCTGGCGGGTGTAATTACAAAACCGGTTTCGGAGGGTATGCCGTTATTGGGTGTATCAAGTGCGGTTACAATTTTACGCAGTACCCTGTCATTTACATCAAGACATCTTTTCCATAAGACAGTTTTTATGCCTTCTGGTTTACCACGGTTATAAAAACGAAAATTATCCAGTAAAGCCGCCATAGTATTGTTAGCCGCAGTGATCGCATGAAAATCGCCGGTAAAATGCAGGTTGATCTCTTCCATGGGTACCACCTGGCTATAGCCGCCACCCGCTGCACCTCCCTTCATGCCAAAACATGGACCCAGTGAGGGCTCCCGCAATGCCAATACCACTTTTTTATTCAGTTTTTTTAACCCGTCGCTCAGCCCAACCGACGTTGTTGTTTTACCAATACCGGCTTTGGTGGGCGTAATGGCGGTTACCAAAATAAGTTTTGACTTAGCTATCTTTTCTTCATCAAAACCAGTCATATTTATTTTGGCTTTATGGTGCCCAAAAGGAACAAGCAATTCCAAAGGCATTCCTATGCTGGCCGCAATAGCAGCTATGGGCTGAATGTCATTTTCCTGGGCTATTTCATAATCTGATTTCATGATCTGTTATTTGAATGAGAAAAATTGTAAAGGCAGTAATAAATGTAAGAATAAATTATCTAAGAGCACAAAGGAGAAAAGGAGAAGAAAATACAATTTAAAACTCTCTTCAGCTCTTCTTCTCCTTTGTCCTCTTAGCCAAAATAAACCATGTTAACCTAATCAATTACATATCTTTTCAGCACCGCTTCTATAAAATTTCTTAAGGCGGATGATTTTTGTAGTGCTGTGATATATGCTTCTTCAGTTCCTGCCACCTTTAGACCAACCAACTCTTTCAATGATCTTTTTAACTTACTGTTGTTTTGTAGTTCCTTTTCATTGCATAATAATAAAACGCCCCAGTTCTTCAAAACGAATTTTATGGTCTCATCCTGGTAATTTTTTACCTGGAGTATGCCGGCCAGTTTTTTTACTACATTTTTTTCTGCAAGCCTTTGGTCGCCCTTGTGTTTTTTTGCAAGAATGGCTGCATAAAGACGACTCATATCTGTCGCATCAAAACGCACAGCGGTCTTTTGTAAAACGAGTTCCAGCCTGCTGTTAGCCAGTGTTTTCAAAACAGGTGCTGGACTCCGGTATCCTTTTTTTGATCTTATCTTATTTTCTTCTTCTTCAGCCAACTCCTTTTGCAATTTTTCCAAAGGCCGGAAACCTGCATGATAATATATCCAGAATGCACCACTGTTGATCCCATCGCTATTCTCTTTTCCCACCTGGTAAGGGTCAACAGTAAAGCGTTTTAAATGGTACACTTTTGCATGCAGTTGCAGTACCTGGTCAAAAATAAATTTTGCTTCGCCGCCACGATAATCTGAAAAAACATTGAGGCCGATCCGTGCACTGTCAAACAATATCCAGGAGCCGGCATAAGCAACCGGTAAGCCGTTCTTAAAGACCAGGTATCCCATATAACTGTCAATGGGGTGGCGCCGGTCGGCGACCATGCCCATCAGCGCTATAGAAATACCTCTTTCCAAGTGGTAGTAGCTAACATTTTTTGCAGCTGAAAAACTGATGGGGTCAAGTTCACGAAGTTTACGCAGCAATATCAT
>JBDSXS010000114.1:0-3416 GCA_039926045.1 Ferruginibacter sp. | reverse complement strand
CCTGCATCTTTTCCTTTCTTATATTCATCCCATAAGGTTTCGCTGTAATTGGCAAAACTTTCATTTACGGTAATATGGCTCCAGCTTTCAGCCGTAACCAGGTCTCCAAACCATTGGTGAAATAATTCATGGGCAATGGTGCTTTCCCAACCAACACCATCAACCAGTTCCCTTGCATTTTGATAAGCACTTTCCTGGTGTAAAGTTGCTGTTGTATTTTCCATAGCGCCGCTTACATAATCTCTTCCAACGATCTGTGCATATTTTTGCCATGGATACTCAACGCCTAATCTATCTGAGTAGAATTTGATCATTTCCGGCGTATTGCCAAAAATTGTACGGGCTACCGGTGCATATTCCTTCTCTACATAATAACTTACTTCTTTTCCTTTATAGCTGTCTTTAATTATAGAATATTCCCCAACGCCCATAAAAAATAAATAGGGGGCATGTGGCAGATCCATTTTCCAGTAATCTGTTCGGGTGCCGTCAGCATTCTTCTTCTGGCTCACTAATAAACCATTACTGAGTGTTACATATTTTGATGGAACGGTCATGTAAATTTCATCTGTAGTTTTTTGATTGGGCTTATCAATAGTAGGCATCCATACACTGTTGGCCTCTGTTTCGCCCTGCGTCCATATCTGCGTAGGCTTATCCTTATCTTCTCCTGTAGGATTAATAAAATATAAACCCTTGGCGTCGGTAATAGCGGCACTACCTTTTACTTTTAACTCATTAGGTTTACTTGTATAATCAATATAAACGGTATAATTTTCTCCACCTTTGTAAGTTTTGTCAAGAGTGATCCTCAATTCCATTCCATCGTAAGCATATTTCAATTTAGATTTGGCATTACCTTTCATGATCGACACTTCTTTAATGTCCATACCCTTTGCATCAAGCAATAAAGAATCGGTATTATAGAAATGTGGTTTTAAAGTAATCCAGGCCTTACCATACAGGTATGATTTGTCATAATCAAACCTTACATCAAGCCTGGTATGCACCAGGTCATTAACCCTTGGATTAGACTCCCTTAGAATATTTTTCCAGGAAGTATCTTTTGGTTCAGCACCAAATTGAGCCATCACACAAAAAGGGCCTGCGATCAATGCAAGCAAGAACAGCATTTTTTTCATATTTTAAATTTAGGCTACAAAAATAAGCGTGGCATGGTTAATGCAAACTTGATTTTTATTTAAATGGTAAAAACAAGCATAAATAAGTATTTTTGAACGGGGTTAATTATAATAAAAAATGAAGGTTATTCTATTAAAATTGCGTTTGCTGTTATTTGTTTCATGCCTGCTGTCACTGGGTGCCAGGGCACAAGATCCCCGATTCATTTATATTCAAACCGATAATAAAGAGCAATTTTATGTTAAAATCGATAAAAGAGTATTAAACTCTTCACCAACCGGTTATATCATCATGGCCAAACTTGTTGAGGATAATTACCAGCTTTCGATCGGTTTTACTGATAACACATTACCTGAGTTAAATGTTACAGTAAGTGTAAAAGATGCAAATGTTGGTTTGCTCTTAAAAAAATCGGGAGACAGGGGCTGGGCCATGTTTAATTTACTGACCATGAAGCCGGTGGCTGTTGAAAGGCAAGTCCTGCCAACCAAAGAAGTGGAAACGACAGCCAGAGCCGATGAGTTTGCAAGAATTTTGGCCGAAGTTGTAAATGATCCTTCCATTGGCCAGGTCATCGTTGACAAAAATGCAGCTGAAGTGCCTGGTAAAACCGATGATGATAAAACAGTTAAGACCCCAGTTGTAAAAGAAGAGATAAAAGCGATACCGGTAAAACTGCAGCGTAATGATGAGGCCATTACCCCTAAAACTGAAATTAAAAAGCTGGCGCAGGATACCACACAAGATGGTTTACTCATCACCTATCATGAAAATGCAGACACCATAAAAATTTTCATACCCGTCAGTCAAACTAAAACAGAAGATCCGGATCTTAAAAGAGATTCTGCTTCAGCAAAAAAAGAGGACCTTGTAATTACAGAAAAAAAGATTGTAGCGGATAACTCCAATAAAAAGCTTGCTATAATAAATCGTGACTGCAAAAGATCAGCAAACCAGAATGACTTTTTAAAGCTTAGTAAGACAATGGCTGCTGAAGCGAATGAAAAAAATATGACCAAAACTGCGATCAAACAATTCATCAGCACCTGTTACACCAGTGAGCAGGTCAAGATCCTCGGAGCATTATTTATTACCCAGGAAGAAAAGTATAAGTTTTTTGTGGCTGCTTTTCCGCATGTTTGGGATATAGGTAATTTTAGCGCTTTGGAAGATCAGTTAAGCGATGAGTATTATAAAACAAGATTTAAAGCAATGTTCAGCCATTAATACAAAGTATGCCACGTTATTTTATCGAAGTCTCTTACAAAGGCACTAATTATTCCGGGTTCCAGGTACAGTTAAATGCCAATTCTGTACAGGCTGAGATAGAAAAAGCACTTGAGATATTTTACAAACAAAAATTTGAACTTACCGGTTCATCCCGCACAGATGCGGGAGTACATGCCCTGCAGAATTATTTTCATTTCGATACAGAAACGATCATAAGGAATGAAGGGTATAACCTGAATGCTATTCTGCCTGATGATATTGTGGTTAAAAAAATATTTAAAGTTGCTGATGATGCCCACTGCCGCTTTGATGCGCTTAGCAGGGAGTATCATTATTATATATACCAGGATAAAAATCCTTTTTTGCAGGGCAGGGCTTATTATGTGCCTTATACTATTGACATTGATCTGCTGCAACAGGCAGCTAAAGAGATCATGAGCCATACAGACTTTACCAGCTTTTCCAAGCGAAATACCCAGGTGAAGAATTTCCTGTGTACTATATATGCAAGCGAATGGGTGGAAGAAATGGGTTGTTTCATCTATAAGATAAAAGCCAACCGTTTTTTGCGTGGAATGGTAAAAGGATTGGTAGGAACGATGTTGTTAATGGGCAAAAAGAAGATCACATTAGAAGAATTCAGGGCAATTATAGAAGCAAAGGATTGTACAAAAGCAGATTTTTCAGTTCCGCCCGATGGATTATTCTTATACAAAGTAGTATTTCCATAACTAATTTAAACCGTGGTAAAGATTTTACCGGCTTATTTTCTTACTTGGTTAAGGCAGGCAATTGATCATGATTTCAGCTTATTTAAGCTGAATATTACCTTTTCAAAAACTTTCTCAAAAAAAATCAATAAAAAAGCCAAAACCTGTAATGCAGTACTGTACCTATTTTTACGTGATATCTACATTGGTTTTTGGCGTGTGTTAATAATTAAAAGGGAGATTTATTTTGGCAGCAGTTTTTCCGCCCTTATCTTTGCCGTCCGCTTTTGAAAAAAGGCATTAGTTCTTAACAAAATCACACACAAAATTTAA
>JBDSXS010000113.1:0-4697 GCA_039926045.1 Ferruginibacter sp. | reverse complement strand
TTTTGCAGGTATTGGACGATGGAAGACTGACTGATAATAAGGGTCGTATTGTCAATTTTAAGAATACGATCATCATCATGACTTCAAATATGGGCAGCCATATTATTCAGGATAATTTCGAAAATGTTACCGAAGATAATAAGGATGAGGTGGTTGAAAAGACCAAAATTGACGTAATGGGCTTATTACGTCAAACTATCCGCCCCGAGTTCTTAAACAGGATCGATGAAGTGATCATGTTTCAGCCATTAATGAAAAAAGAGATCAAGGGTATCATCAAAATGCAATTAGACGCTTTGAAACAGTTGGTTGCACAAAGCGGGATCAATTTACAATTCAGTGATTATGTATTTGATTTCTTAGCAGAGAATGGATACGACCCTCAATTTGGAGCAAGGCCGTTAAAGCGGTTGATCCAGAAGGAAATTGTTAATCAACTCAGTAAAAGGATCCTGGCTGCAGATATTGATAAAACAAGACCGGTTTTAGTTGATGTGTTTGACGGAACAGTGGTATTCAGAAATGAAACGGTTAAAGAGTCCAAAATACAGGAAAAGAAAAATTAAACAGAACATATATATTTAAAAAAAGTTGTTTAGATACAACAGATAAAAGAGAAACATTATGGCAATGAAAGTAAAAGAAGTGGTAGAGATCATCCCCCCGCAAGACATCTATGTGGGTAACCCTGATGCAACAGTAACTTTAATGGAGTTTGGTGAATATGAAAGCGAAGAATGCGCAAAAGCAAATGAAGTGGTAAAGAAATTACTGGAAGAATTTGATGGTAAGATCAGGTTTCAATTCCGTCATTTTCCGTTAACAAGAATTCACCAACGGAGCATGAAAGCCGGCGAGGCCGCAGTTGCAGCCTCACAGGTAGGCAAATTTTGGGAAATGCATAATATTCTATTTGATAACCGCCGCCAGTTAGGTACAACAAGTTTGAAATTGTATTCCAGGGAGGCCGGTATCAGCAATAAACATTTTTTGGAAGAACTGATCAATTCCACTTATGGCTGGCAGGTTCGTAATGATCTGAATGAAGGCATTGAAAAAGGTGTACGCGATGTTCCCGCTTTCTTTGTAAACGGCGAAATGGTTAGTGGTAAACCTACTTTTGAGAACCTGAGTAAAGACATTAACTCGGCTTTGAAAAAAACAAAGAAAAAAGCCCCTGCAAAGCAAAGGGCATAAAATAATAAATGTAAAAGCTTCAATGAAAATTGAAGCTTTTTTTATCATTCTACTTCTACATAATAGAACATTAATTCTTTACCATTGATCAACACGGTTAACGGGTATGAACTCTCATCTTCAAATTTGTAAGAAAAACTCAACACACCCCGGCTAAAGGAAAAAGGTATTTCTTTTATTTTGTACTTCTTCTTTTCGCCCATGCCCAGTTCCACTTTTGTAACTTCTTCTTTGCCATTGAGTGTGTAACTGAAATTAACAGCTTTATTTACTTTGACTTTTAGATTTCCGTTGTTGGGAGTATATTTTTTCATATCGAATTCCAAAGCAGCAACACGGATGACGGGGTTCTCAAAAAAATCTTTCTTGCCTTTTGGAGCAGGGCCTAATTTCCATGCTTCATTGTCGGGAAAATGCTGCAGGTTAAAATTTGCTTTTTCGGCAAAGAAATACACATCGGTATAAGACTTTGTAAATACTTTCATCTCAGGATCGGCAAAGCCACTGCCCCAGGCAGGATCAACATAATACCAGGTCTCCGGACTCTGACCCAATTGTACAACGGCCCAGCTGTGGTTAATTTCAGCGCCTTTTTCTTTGATCTGCTCAACACTGTTCTTCACATATCCATCTACAGTTAAACAACGGATATCAGCACTGCTGCACATATCCTGGAACAGGCTGGCAAAGCCAATACCCACAGCCCTTCGGTAAAGCAATACTTCGGCAGGGCTGTTTTTTGCTGTATTGTTGCTCCTGGCAGCTTTAATATCGTAAGTTATGTTATGTGCTATCCAGTAATAAATAGCTCTGGCCTTATCGATCTTATCCGTAAACTTATTGCTCACCACATTATTGATGGTACCCATACTCATACTGTCTAACGGGCCCAGGCTTTTTACATAGGCATCAATGGCTGTAAAATCACGGCCATTGGTTTGCGCATTTGCTTTAAAAGAGACCAGTAATACGAGAAGGAATGTGGTGTGTTTTATCAATTGTATCATAATTAAAATTAACCGATAAAATTTAATTATAAATGCTAAAGTTTAAAACAGGTTTGTAGGATTGGCTCTCAATTAAAATCAAACAGCGTAGCGGTAAATACGCCCCGTTCCCGGTTCTTAAATATAGCTTTCCAGTTGCCAATGTAACGTATGAGGGAAGGAACAAGATAATCACCAAACTTTGTCATTACTACTTCCATCTGCACTTTAAAATCATAAACAGCAGCACTGTAACTGAGTGAATAATTCCGGGCTACCACTTCATAGGTCCCGGCATTAAACCAGGTGATCATCTCATCTACCACAACATCATCTTTATTTTCGGGCTTTACTTTTTGGGTAAATATGTAACAACTGGTATTCTTATACATATCTATATCAATATGCATGTCGTATTTATCAGCCATCTCATCATCATATATGGCTGTTTTGTTGCTGATGAAAGGCAGCCCGTTAATGCGTTTGCCGGGATTAAAGAAAAGCATTTTAAGCTGCTCCTTATTTTTTTCCATACCTGATTTGCCTTTTGTACTGAACTCACGGCCGGCTACAATATTAGATTCACCACAAACAGAATCTTTGGTAAAAAAAAGTGAGGCATACATTTTTGCAGTATAATAATTAAACTGCTGTTCTTCGTCATACATATCTCCTGTGATCTTTTCCTCAAGGGTTTGCATGCTGCGGCAGTTTTTGCTCCGCAACTGCCTGGTTGTGCTGTGCAGACCGGCTTTCATTTTGCCATCACTGTCATTCATCCTGATATCATTAATAGCTGTAAAACCCAGTATATGCAGGTTGCGGAATGCTTTATAAAAACTGCTGTCGTTTTTTATGCGCTCAATAAATGCAGGGATATTCAGTTTGTTATTCACAACAACCTCGCTGAGTGTAATGGTCTTTTTTCCAACAGTAACAATACTGTCATTTTTTTCCTGGGCAAAGCACCAGGTACAGGACAGTAAACAAAAAAAAGCAGGTATGATCTTTTTAATCATACCTGCAAAGGTAATATACTTGAACCACGAAGGATTTTCGGAGCTCTTTAAATTTTATTTACCACTTCCTTTTGAAACAGCTGTTTTTTGAGCCGGTACCGCTTCAGGTTTTACAGGAGTTCCTTTAAGATCAGCTGCATTAACGGGAACTACTACATTTTGAGGCGTAGCTTTTAGCTGATTTTGGTCAGCCTTTAAGGTAGCTTGTTTTAAAGCCTCCTGCTGGGCTTTATACTGGCTGTATGGAATGCCATTGATTGTAAGTTGAGTGGTTACTTTTTCCGCCTGAACAGAATTGTTCGACGTACTATTCTGGGCACTAACTGATATTACAGCAATTAGTCCACCTGCAATTAAAAATATTCTTTTCATGTTTTTTTTTTTTGGATGCCTTATTAATTATGAATTAATTGAAGAGAGAAATTATTTGCCAAAAATCCTGTATTTGGAGCTTGTGTTGCGCCAGTGCCATTATTTATTCTAACTCTTACAATGTCGCCTGCAACCAGTTGCCTGAGGTAGCTTAATTGTGGCATCATATATTGACCAACCACTGCAACCGTCACGGCATTTTCATTATCAGTCCCCCCATTTACAGAAGTTTGAATCGAAATAAAACCAGGATTTGCCGGTTGGAAGGACATTGAAGCATTTATCTGATAAACGCCTGAAACCGTAATGGTATATCCCCCCGCGCCATCATAGTTTGCACCTCCGTTTTCATGTACTACAGTAGCCCAGGTTGTTACATCCGAAGTTCCTACAGGAAAAGAAGTTGGTCCGGTTACAGTACGTAATGCAATACCTACATTCGGTGTAATTAAATTCTGCCAGGTAGCATTACCAGCTGCATCGCTTGTTAAAACTTTTCCTGCAGCTGCACCCTGCCCTATAATTTGTACTTTACCATCTGTTTGTAACGCATAACCACCACCTAAAGCCCAACCATAAACAGCCGTTCCGCTGTTGGTTAAACCAACAACACCCATACCTGAAGAGGATGAACCCATAAAACCAGTACCACCACCAAAACCAACGGTTGCATTTGGTGATGCAAAACTTTTAGCTGCTACAGGCGTACCTAATGTCCATGTTGTTCCTACGAATGGAGTAAGATAAGCAGACAGTGCCGATCCTTCAACGCTTCCTGCACCAGTGATATTTGATCTGCCTACTAATAGTGAAGAGCTGTTATTTGTTAAGTCTGTATTATTTATTAATGCACCTCTTAGAGTTGCACTTGCATTTTGAATATCAAATGTTGCATTTGGTGTAGTAGTGTTGATACCAACTGCTGTACCATTATCAAATACTAAAGAATTACCTAAAGTTGTTCCGTTCGGCGTCCATTTAGATAAAAAGTTAAGTGTACCAGAGCCTGAAACACCACCAACAGTTGCTAATGTATTCCAGGTAGCATTACCAGCAGCATCAGAAGATAAAACCCTGTTAGCTGCCTCGCCAATACCGGTTAACTGCACACCACCTGCTGTTA
>JBDSXS010000112.1:0-6126 GCA_039926045.1 Ferruginibacter sp. | reverse complement strand
TTGGGTAACCGTCATCGTCCATACACCATATCCAGGCATAATCATTTTGATAAGCCCATTGTATACCGGTACTAAACCCCCCGCTTGAACCCAGGTTTTCCTGGTTAATAAAATGGATGTCTTTCTGTGCGGCTAACCACTTTTCTGTACCATCTGTACTACCATTATTTACAATGAGAATACCATCTAGAGGGCGGGATTGGTTGCGTAATGCAGTTATGCATTCGGAAAGCAGTGCCTGACGGTTGTAGGTTACAACCACAGCGATTACCTTTTCCATGGGAATGGTGTTTGGTTTTAATTTAGAATAATTGGACTACTCTATAACGCGATGCTAATTAGGTTATTGTATAATTTGTAAGGATTTTTGAATCAGCCTTCAATATTAGGGAAAACCGGCGGCTTTTGCGTATTTTTACTGGCTTCAATAAATGCCTTTGAAAAATCAAGGGCCTCACCAATAACATTGTGCATATCCATATAGCGATAAGTGGCCAGGCGGCCCAGGAAGGATACCTGCTGCAGGTTTTCAGCGTCTTTACGGTATTGTAAAAGCAGTTCTTTGTCAGTTGAAAGTCTTTTTGGATAATAAGGAATATCGGAGGGCTCTGTTTCCTTACTAAACTCTCTAAAGCAAATGGTCTTGTCGTGCTGCTCCCAGTTGGTAAAATGTTTATGCTCGGTAATACGTGTATAAGGCACGTTTTCGTCGCAAAAATTCATTTGTGTGGTTCCCTGGAAATCTCCGTCAGCATAAAATGTTTCAAAAGTTACGGTTCGGTAACCCAGCCTGCCATATTTGTAATTGAACCAGGCATCTATAGGCCCGGTAAAAAACACATGGTCATAGCCACTTACATCCATGGAGGAATTAAATTTTTTATTCAGGGTCACGCGGATATTATCATGTTCAACTAATTTTTGAATGATGGCTGAATATCCATCAACCGGTATGCCGGTAAAAATATTATTGTGGTAATTATCATCGTAATTGAACCTCACAGGTATTCTTTTTAAGATAGATGCCGGCAGTTCTGTTGGCTCACATCCCCATTGCTTTTTGGTATAGCCGTAAAAAAAAGCATAATATAACTCTGTTCCGATAAAACGTAAAGCCTGTTCTTCAAAATTTTGGGGATCGGTTATGGAAGTATCGGCAAGTGTTTCTAAAAATATTTTTGCTTCGGCAGGTGTAAATGATTTCCCAAACAGCTGGTTAATGGTATGCAGGTTAACGGGCAATGAATACACTTTACCATTACTCATGGCTTTTACCCGGTGAACATACGGCCTGAACTCACCCATACTGTTCACAAAGTCCCATATCTCTTTTTTATCGGTATTAAAAATATGCGGCCCGTATTTGTGCACCATGATGCCGGTTTCCACATCTCTTTCGGTATGGCAGTTACCGCCAATATGCTCCCGCTCATCCCAGATATCAATGATACAATCTGTATGTTGCACCAACTGGTTTGCCAATACAGTTCCGGAGAACCCTGCGCCAATGATCAGATATTTTTTTGCCATAGTAGTCATGCAAAATAAATTATTGCTTTAATATGCTGTTGTAAATGCTGATATATTTTTCTATTGCTGAATCGAGTGCATAAAATTCCCGGGCTCCTTGGCGTATGTATGCACGATCATAAACCTGACCGGATGCAATCTTTTGTATGGCATCGTCGAATTCCTTTTCGTTAAAATCCTCGATCACAATGCCCGAATTGTACCTGGTTACTATGGTTTCTACATCTCCCACGCCGCTATTGGTAATCAAAGGTATGCCCATGGCCATGATCTCGCCATGTTTGGTGGGCGATGATGATTGTTTTGAATAACAGGGTTTGATAAAAAATACAGAATAATGGCTTAAGGAAAGTAATGCAGGAACCTGTTGTCGGGCGGCTTTTTGTATCACGATCTTATCGGCCGCTATGCCGTATTTTGCCGCAGCTGCTCTTATGTCATCATGCCGGTGTGGCGAAATGAACAACAGTTTTGTTACAGGAATTTGATCGCTGAGCATTTTGCAAAACTGCATCATCTCGTCTGTAAGATACCAACCGCCTATTGAGCCAAGATAACTGATGATGAAATCATCTTTACTGATGTGCAGTTCTTTTTTTAAAGCTTCTTTTTGTGTCTCAGTTATATTATTGGGGTTGAATAAGTCCAGATCGGCACTGCAGGGGATCACCTGCAGGGGAATTTCACTATTGTATTCCTTCCATTCCTTAATAATGGTTTCTGCGGCATAGGTAAGACAAACTATACCATCGCTTTTTGCAACAGCCTCTGCTTCCTTCTTCTTAAAATAATTATAGATGGAAACATACATGGGTAGTTTTGTATTCCACATACCGCCTTCCACCCTGCTATCGGCATAAAATTCCCTTATATCATTTAAAAATTTTATGCCCATGGTCTTCTTCATCCATAATCCTACCAGGGCCGGTATGCCGGGCCTGGTGTGCACTATGTCTATCTTGTGCTCCAGGTGTATCTTCTTTGCTGCTTTTTTAAGCTTAAAAATATCGAGCAGCGTGGAAAAAACAGGTGGCTTTTTGGTGTAGTTTATCGGTATCCATGTGATGTTGCTGTCATCAAGCAATTGCTGAATGGCTTCTTTACTTTGAAAGTATACCTCCTTTTTTTCGCAGCTCAGTAAGAATATAGTATAACCTGCTTTGCTCAGCCCCTGCAAATAAGGTATTACCTGGCTTTGGCCCAAAGGATCGGTCATACCATCGTAAGAAATAAATAATATATTTTTTGAACCCCTCATTTATTCTTCCGTGTTTAATGCTTCTGCATAAATTTTTCTTAAGCCTGCCATATGATGCATTAAAGTAAAATTATGCAAAGCCCTTTCTTTTGCAAGCTTCCCCATTTTTTCTAACAGGATCTTATCGGTTGAAAGGCCTTTTATTTTTTGTACGCAATCTGCTGAATCATCCAGGTCAAAATAAACAGCGGTTTCTTCACATTGTTCCCTGAAGGAAGGAATATCACTTAAAAGCAAAGGCATTTGCATGGCCATGGCTTCCAATACACTTAATGAAAAGCCTTCAAACAATGAAGCCATGATGTACATATCATATTGACCGAATAAATTTTGAACATCGCTTACCTCGCCCTTCAAAATGACTTTTGCGCCGGTTTTATCAATGGCAGATTGCAGCTCAGCTTGCATGGGGCCATTGCCATAAATATGCAATTCAATGGGCTCTGCTTTTAGTTTTTCAAATACAGATATAAGGTATTGGTGGTTCTTTGGATAGCGCAGTGTGCCGATCGACATGATCTTAAATACTCCCTGCTCTTTAACCTTCCCAACTTCGGCATTATTAAAAATTGTTGTATCAACAAATGTATACAGCACATGCGTTTTAAAAGGTTTTATTTTCAGTAGATTAAAATATTGTTGCATGGCCCCTTTTGCGACGGCAATGATGGTACTCTTCCTGTAATTATAGGAAAGTTTATCTAAAAACCTGATCATTGGTTTTTTATAATCTTTCGTGTAAGCAATAGATGTATGAATGGTTGTAATTAAAGGCACCCGTTTTGGCGTTGCGAATCTGGCAGCAAAAGTTGGCCAGTATAAATGTGAATGAACCAGTTGAACCCCGTTTGCCTTAATGATACGGCGGAGTTTTATAATACTGAAGGGGAGAAAAGATACGGACTTAAGTTTGAGACAATAATACTTATTAAATTTCAGATCATCATTAAACCCGTTCTCTTCATACAGGGTTACCACTACATTATTATATTCTTGCAGTTCTTTTAAAACAGATACCAGCATGGTTTCTGCGCCACCTCTGCCAAAGTTATTTATGATGTGAAGGATAGTTTTTTTATTGCTCATAGATCGCTTATTGGGCCGGTACCAAATTCAGGTCAATCAGATCGATGCTTGCACAAAATTCGTCTCTTGATATGGGCCGGTCATTATACAATGCCGTATAATTAAGCTGTTGAACCAGGTCATATATTTCTTCGAGGCTGTCGCCCTTGGCTTTTACCGCCTCGGGGTGTATGGCCAAAATAGATTTGGGTTTAAACTTTTTAAAAGTTTCTGTTGCACCTTTTAATGCATCATATTCTACCCCTTCCACATCGATTTTGATAAAATCAATTTTGCTAAACTGTTGTTGCTTTACAAATTCATCAATGGTGGTCACCTCTATATCAATCCCATGAAGTGAGGGGCGATCTTCCTTATATTTAACCAGGCTATTGGCATTATCTGCCTGTGCATCTGAAACAAAGAATGTTGTTTTACCTACTTCGCCACCAACCGCTTTCTGAAAAGTTGTAATGATATGCTGGGCGTGATTGATAGCTACTGTTTTTTGTAAAAGCAGGTTGGTAGTTGGTGAAGGTTCAAAAGCATATATCTTCCCTTCGCTGCCAACAGCTTTTACAGCGATGGCCGAAAACAGGCCGATATGGGCGCCAATATCAAGTATGGTATCTCCTTTTTTGCAGGAAGCAAAGAGGAATTTAAAATTGTCACTTTCGTAATTATCTGGAAAGAAGCGGTAGAACCTGGTTGGGAGACGTACTTCATGTCCATTAATTGTCCGTTTCATACCCCGACCTAATGTAGCGAGGTTAAGCAGTTTGTACAAAAATTCTTTCATCAGTTAGTTTGGTTTGGGACTGTATTCTTTTTAAAGATAAAACTCATTTGTTTACGGGTGAAAATTAAAGTTATCATTAAAACAATTAAATAGCTGCAAAAAACTGAGATGGCTGCCCCATTCGACCCCATGTTCTTTACAAAAAAATAATTGCTGATCAAACTTATACAGGCAAACGTAGCAGACAGAGCAATTATTTTACGCTTGTGTTTATAATACAGTAAAAAAGAAAAGAACAGGTAGGCAATGGTCCAGAAATAATAGCCGATGCAAATGAGCCAATAATAATGGAGGCCCGGCAAATAATCTTTATGCACCATAAATTTATAGGCCAGGGGTACGAAGAGCAACAAAAACAAAAGCCCTGCTGTCATGATACCAAAATACGCCAGGAATAGTTTGCGTATAGAGGCATAGTTGATCACAGGCTCCGAGAGCATTTTATAGATACGGGGAAGTATGTATTGTAATAAGGCAGAACAGAGGGTGATGATGATGGACCCGAAAATACAGGCAATGGCATATACTCCCACTTCGGCATTATTATCGTTGGTAAACCTCGACAGGAAAAAAGCATCGGAATAGTTCATGCAAAAAACGCTGAACTGCATGGTGATGATGGGCACACTGAAAACAAGTTCTTCTTTGATGACCTGCTTTTTTATTTCACCAAAAAGATAGCCTTTGTGTATAAAATAATAGAACGCATAAATAGCAAAAACGCCAAAGGAAATGGCAATCCCCATGATCCTTCCTTCCCATGCCATTTTTAATCCGCTGATGAATATGATGGCCAGTGCTATTTCAATGAACAGCCTGCCCAAAACTGCTCTCATGAATAGGTTGGGCTTCTCTTCATTACGGATGAGGTTTATTACATGCTGGCTGATAAATGAAAGAAAGGTAACAACAGGTATCAGCCAGATAAACGAAACCGGGAAATTATATTTTGCAATAAAACTGTTGCTGAAAAGAAAGAAAATCCCCAGTGATAAAATAAAAATCCCAATTGGCAATAGCAGGCTTGTTGTAAAATAATCCCTGAAATCTTTTTTATTCAGTTTAAAATAATCGGTACTGGCACTTTGCAAAACCCCCATGGAAATAAAAGGCATTAAAAAAATGATGGCGCTGCTGAAGAGGCTTATTAAACCTATATCGCTTTTTGTAAGTACATTGGTAAAATAGGGCAGCAATAAAAAAGCAACTCCTTTGCCGAAAAAATTAGTGAATGTGTAAATGCCCAGGGACTTTACAGCCGGGCTATTTTTGTATTTTAAAAAGATATTTTTAGTTAGCATGGAGAAACGTAAAAATACGTCTTTGTGCCCTCTGTGTTGTATTTTCTTTGTGTCTCCGTGGTAAAATCTTCGCTTCGATATCAGGAATCCATGTACCTACCACAATGAACACTGAGACCTACACAAAGACCACTGAGAAACCCCACAAAGCTGTCTGCTTTCTTTTGCGGGTA
>JBDSXS010000111.1:0-5243 GCA_039926045.1 Ferruginibacter sp. | reverse complement strand
GGTGAGTGGTAACAGCATGATCAACGCAGGCATTCAGGATGGCGATATAGTAATTGTAGACAGAAGCCTTAAACCGCAAAACGGCAAAATAGTAATTGCTGTTATTGATGGCGAAATGCTGATACGTCGGTACGAAAAAACAATGAACAGTTTGCGGCTGATACCTGAAACCCCAAAACTTTCACCGATCGATGTGAGTGAGTTCAGTGATTTTAAAATTTGGGGGGTGGTGACGTATGCTATTCGTTCCCTGGCCTGAAGGCCAGGGTAATTTATAAAATTTTTGTTTATATGCCTTTTATTAAGATTTGGATTCATGTAGTCTGGGCTACTAAAAATAGAGCCCCTTTGTTAACTAAAGATATTCGTCAACAGGTGTTTTCACATATCAGGGGAAATGCAAAAACAAAAAATATCCATCTTGATTTCGTTAATGGCTATATAGATCATGTGCATTGCCTTATTTCATTAAACCGGGACCAAACTGTTGCTCAAATAATACAACTGATAAAAGGGGAAAGCTCTTTCTGGATCAATAAAAATAAATTATGCAAAGAAAAATTTGAATGGCAGGATGAATACTTTGCTGTGTCAGTTAGTGAATCGGGGGTTAATAATGTACGGGAATACATTAAAAACCAGGAAGAACATCACCAAAAGAAAACCTTTCAACTGGAGTACGATGAATTTATGAAAAAATATGGGTTTGAAATTATGAAAAGCTAAAGCCCATTTTTTATCCTCGCCCTAAAGGGCGAAGCAATTCAGGCGAAGCAATTCATGAATTGCCCTGACATTCTGAATTGCCCTGGCCTTCAGGCCAGGGACAATAAAACAAATGTCTCACACATTATGAAAGCCATAATCGATTGTAACAGTTTTTACGCCGCCTGCGAGCGGGTTTTTAACCCTTCCTTAAACGGTAAGCCGGTTGTTGTATTGAGCAACAATGATGGCTGCATCGTGTCCCGTACAGATGAGGCAAAAGCATTGGGTGTACAAATGGCCGGGCCATATTATGAAGCAAAAGAAATATTAGAGCAACATAAGGTCGCCGTGTTTTCCAGCAACTATCATTTATATGGAGACATGAGTTGGCGGGTGATGGAAACGCTGCGGATGCTATGTGAAAATGTGGAAGTATATTCTGTAGATGAAGCTTTCGCTGACCTGGAAGGTATTGAAGAATCGGCCATGTGGGAGTATGGATTTCACATCCGTAATACGGTAGAACAATGGACGGGACTTCCGGTTTCGGTGGGCATTGCCCCTACTAAAACATTGGCCAAGGTTGCCAATCATATTGCCAAGAAAAATAAAAAATCAACACAGGGAACTGTGGCTTTGATCACAGATGAACAAATACATCATGCATTGCAGAATACCCCCGTGCAATCGATATGGGGTGTAGGTTACCGTAGTGCAGAAAAACTAAAATGGTTTGGAATTGATACTGCCTGGAAACTTCGCAACATGAGTGAAGAATGGGCACATACAAATTTAGGAGGCGTTGTTGGTACGAGGTTGATAAAAGAATTACATGGCGAACCCTGTATTGAAATGAAAGATCCACTGAAAAAAAAACGGATGATCGCCACTACAAGGATGTTTGGTAAACCTGTATTTGAATTGAGTGACCTGAAAGAAGCAATTGCTACATACACCACAAGAGCTGCAGAAAAATTGCGCAGGCAGGGATGCTCTGCCGGCATAATTAATGTATTTGTGGTGACAAACGATTATGCAAAAGATAATTATAACTATAGCCCGAAGACAAAAGGGTTGTACACTACGCTTCCCATGTCAACTTCTTTAACCAATGAATTAATAGCTCATGCAATTCCGTTGGTAGAGCAATTGTATAAAAAGGGATCCAGGTACCTGAAAGCCGGTGTAA
Organism: Ferruginibacter sp.; assembly: GCA_039926045.1. Classification (GTDB taxonomy): domain Bacteria; phylum Bacteroidota; class Bacteroidia; order Chitinophagales; family Chitinophagaceae; genus Ferruginibacter. The sequence continues at coordinate 3,346 of JBDSXS010000111.1, read as the reverse complement.
TGCTCAGTGGCATTGTACCCGACGACGCTGTACAGTATAATTTATTTGAACCGCCTGCACATAATAACCTGCGGAATTTAATGAATGCAATAGACAATGTGAATTTCAGCATGAGGGATGATGTAGTGAAATTTGCAACATCAGGCACTAAGAAGAACTGGAAAATGCGACAGGAATATCGAAGCAAAAGACATACTACCAGGTGGGAGGAGTTGTATGAAGTGAGGTAACACAACTCCGTAGGGGGTTACTCAAACAATTCTTTCTGCTCTGCAATAAATTTCGGTTTGATCAAATCCAATCCCAGTTCTTTATTCATCTTATCAACCAGGTAAACAGTCAACTCAGGAGATGTTGCCTCATCATGCATATGCATGAAAAAATATAATTCTTTTATGCCTTTGCTTAGCCAATATTTCATCCTCCCAACCCATTCATCTATCCGGGTATAATCTGTTGGATGCAAACTATTACCAACATAGCGGATGAATGCCTTGGGAATCGTAAGGTGCATATGGGCACAATCCCTTCTGCCTGCGGTATCGGTGATCACCGCACCAATATTCATAGCTGCAAGTTCAGTAAACAGTTCCTTGCATATCTCCGGTTTCGCAAACCAATCCCCGTGACGCACTTCCATAAAAAATTGCAGGTCAGTTGGCAGTTTTTTTAAAAAATCAAACAGTTCGTCTTTTCTCTTTGGTGAAAATATTTCACTTACCTGTATAAATATAGGCCCCAGGTATTCTTCAAAAGCCACAATGCCCCTGAAAAATTCGTTCGTAATAAAATCTTTTCCCTTTAAGCTGCCGCGGTGTGTTATGCCCTGGTACATTTTAGGACAAAATTTAAAATCCTTTTTTCCCACTTTGGCCGTCCATTTTTTTATACCTGCCTCACCATACACTTTATAATGTGTCGCATTCAGTTCAATACTGTTATAATGCTGAACATAATGATCCAGGAAATCTTTTTCTTTTGCTTTAGGGGGATAAATTTTACCCACCCACTCTGTTCTTCCCCATTTAGCACAGCCAATATACACTTTAGGATGCTTTACAGATTTTCCCTTCAGAATAGTTTTATTGAACGCCGGTTCAGCAGCAAGACTAAAATCAATCCTGTTCAATTCATCTTCCGGTACACGGCCAAAATCCATAATTTTTTATTTAAATTATATTGATAAAAGTAGCCTGTTTCTAATAAAGTCGTTTTTACTAGGAGCACTTCCGAGAAAGTAAATATAATATCGTAGAGGTTTTTGTGCAAATCATTTATTCCCGGTACATTATTACCCTTCCCGTAGGTGATACCAAAGCATTGAGTTATTAACATATTTTAGCGGGATTAACTATGAAATTGCAGAACAATGAAAAATTGTTACATAATTTACAGGTATTTGAATCAATCAATATTTGGTTATTATTCTGGCATGGTTTTGCTGAATATTCTTACAAATCAAGTAAGATGAGAAAGCATATAACCAATAATAATTTTGCCGCTATTAATGCCGCCCAATTTAAAGAAGGAAGAAAAAATTTAGATATTAAAAAAAATCCCCGCTATATATATACCGAAGCAGACCTTGGTGAAGGACTTCTTGATGCCGGCGTATCTTCTTTTTACGACCAGCAGGATAACCTGAACACCAAGCCATGGATGAATATGCTAAAGACCAAATGGTCATAAGCCTAAAACAAGTAATTTTGCCGCTACGGTAAAATTATGATCAAAGAAAATAATAAGCACTGTGCTGTTATAGGAGCAGGTGTTTCGGGTATTGCGGCAGCCATTCGCATGCGTAATAAAGGTTACCAGGTAACCGTGTTTGAAGCAAACTCTTTTCCCGGGGGTAAATGTTCAACAGAAAGCAAAGATGGCTACCGCTTTGATATGGGTCCGTCTGTGTTTACCATGCCCCAATATGTTGACGAATTGTTTATCCTCTCCGGCAGAAATCCACGTGATCATTTTAATTATATCCCACTAGACCCAGTTTATAAATATTTTTTTGAAGACGGAAGCACGCTGGATGCATACCATGGCAAAGAAAAATTTGCTGAACAGCTTTCAGCCATAACAAAAGATAAGAAAGAAGATATTCTCAAATATCTTGATAAAACTGAAGTGATCTACAACCTCACCGATGAGGTATTTTTAAAGAATTCATTGCACCGGCTTAAAAACTTTTTTACCTGGCCGGTTGTAAAGGGTATTTTAAATTTTGGCAAGATAGGTGCCTTTGATACCATGAATGGTGCGAACCAAAAAGCATTCAAAGATCCCAGGCTTGTACAAATATTCAATCGTTATGCAACCTATAACGGCTCCAGTCCGTACCTGTCGCCAGCCACATTAAATGTTATTGCGCATGTTGAAATTGTAAAAGGAGCTTTTTATCCGGAGGGAGGCATGTTCAGTATTACTTCTTCCCTGGTGCAGCTGGCAAAGGATATTGGAGTGCAGTTCAAATTCTCTACAGCTGTCCGGGAGATACTGATCGAGCATAAAAAAATAACCGGGATCAAAACTGATGACGGAGCCGAATTCTTTGATATCGTGATCAGCAATATGGATGTGTATAACAGTTATAAAAAATTAATGCCCGCTTTAAAAAGGCCCGAAAAAACTTTGGATCAGCCCAAATCAAGCTCGGGTATTATTTTTTACTGGGGTATCAAAAAAGAATTTAAAGAACTGGGTTTACATAATATTCTCTTTAGTGAGAATTATGAAGAAGAGTTTGATACGATCTTCTCCAAAAAATGCATTTACCACGATCCTACCATTTACCTCAATATTACCAGTAAGCATACCCCATCAGATGCGCCGGCAGGATGCGAAAACTGGTTCTCTTTTATCAATGTGCCCAACAATTCGGGGCAGGATTGGGACATGTTCATTACAGAAGCCCGGGAAAACATGATCCTGAAAATAAACAGGCTGTTAAAAACAGATATCAGACCGCTGATCGAAAGTGAGATAGTGTTTGACCCACGTGTTATTGAAAATCGTACTTCCAGTGCATTTGGTGCCATATATGGCAATAGCTCCAATAATAAGTTTGCTGCTTTTCTACGTCATGCCAATTTTTCAAAAGGCGTTAAAAACTTATATTTCTGCGGAGGCAGTGTTCATCCCGGCCCCAGCATCCCTTTGTGCATGTTATCTGCAAAGATCACAACAGACCTGGTAAAATAAATTATGAAGATGGCCGCATATTTAGATTAAATTTGCACACTTTATATGAGAATTAAAAACTCCTTTAATATCTACCGGTATAGACATTTACCAACAATATATTACACCCCTTTAGGGGAAGGGGGCAAAACAACATGAGCAATCC
>JBDSXS010000110.1:0-7056 GCA_039926045.1 Ferruginibacter sp. | reverse complement strand
CGAACTTTTAACTAATTTGCTGCTCTATATATGCTTCAAAAATTAAACATACAGAACTACGCCATCATTAATGAACTGGAAATTGATTTTTCAGATAAACTAAATATCATAACCGGCGAGACCGGTGCCGGGAAAAGTATTGTAATGGGTGCGTTGAGTTTGATATTGGGCGAAAGGGCTGATAGCAGCGTATTGCAGCAAAAGGAGAAGAAAGCAGTAGTGGAAGGATCGTTTAAAGCCATGAATAAAAAAGCCATCAGGGAGTTTTTAAAAGACAATAATCTCGATGCCGAAGATCTGTTAATGATCAGGAGAGAGATAGCTGCTAATGGAAAATCAAGGGCATTTATAAATGATACACCGGTTAATCTTAACCAGCTTAAAGCATTGGGTACATTATTGGTAGACCTGCATCAGCAGTTTGATACATTAGAGTTAAGTTCATCAGATTTTCAACAGGAGGTTTTGGATGCATTGGCAGGCAATGCAGAACTGCTGCAACAATACCAGCAGGTCTTTCAGCAGTACAAAAAAGCAAAAAAAGAATTATTGGAGTTACAATCAGAACAGGCTGCTGCCAATGCGGCACTGGATTATAACCAGTTTTTGTTTGATGAGCTGGACGAAGCCGGATTTACAGCAAATGAACTGGAAGAACTTGATGCAGAATTAAAATTGCTGAGCAATGCAGAAAATGTTAAACAGGAACTTGCCGGTATCTGTTATGAATTGAAAGAAAGTGAGCAACCGGTTGTACAGCAGTTAAAGGCACTGTACAGTAAATTGCATGCGCTTGATCAATATCACGGAGCTATTGGAGAACTGGCAAAAAGATTACAAAGTACCCAATTGGAACTGGCTGATATTGCTGATGAACTGGAACATATCAATAACAGTGTGAACTATAGTGCCGGGCGTATTCAACTGGTGAGTGACCGCATTTCGATGGGTTATAAATTACAAAAGAAGCATGCTGTAACAACTACCAACGAGTTGTTGGTTTTGAAAGATCAATTACAGGAAAAACTGGATCAGATATTAAACATCGGCGATGCCATTCAACAAAAAGAAAAACTCACCAATGAATTATTACTGCAGTGCCAACAAACTGCAAAAACAATTTCAGATAACAGGAAAAAGGCGATCAAGCCATTTACCGAAAATGTAAATAATTTATTGGCACGTGTGGGGATGCCCAATGCCAGGTTTAGCGCTGAGGCACTGCCTTTGGATGTTTTAGGTGAATTGGGCATTGATAAAATTGAATTCCTCTTTGATGCCAATAAAAGCAACCGTTTTGAACCTTTACGTAAAGTTGCGAGTGGCGGAGAATTGAGCAGGCTGATGTTATGTATCAAATCGCTGGTTGCAAAAAAACTACAGTTGCCAACATTGATATTTGATGAGATCGACAGCGGTATAAGCGGCGAAGCTGCCAAACAGGTGGGCAATATCATGAAAGAGCTCTCGGGTTCCCATCAACTGATCTCAATTACACATCAACCGCAGATCGCTGCAAAAGCAACTGCCCATTATTTTGTGTATAAAGCCATTGATAAGGATAAGATCGTTACTTCCATCCGCCTTTTGAATAACGACGAACGCATTACTACCATTGCACAAATGTTGAGTGGCGAAAAACCCACTGCCGCTGCATTACAGAATGCAAGGGAAATGGTGGGAAATTAATTCAAAAGGTAAAAAATAATAGCATTGTTTAATTATAAGGTCTTACTGCTTATTGCCGTTATCACTTTACTGGTTTATTTTATTCATATTGTTATAAAAAGAATGATCGATCCGAGGCGCTCAGTAGTGTATTTCTTCCTTTATATTGCCCTTCATTTGATCTGTGTTTTGGTAATGGTGTTTATTTTTGGCCTTATAATAAATCAGTATAAAGAGTTTTTCTTTAAAAGATAAGAGTGTTATTTTTACCGTTCAATCATTAAAAATTAATCTATGTCGTATAATCTGCTTAAAGGAAAAAAAGGAATCATTTTTGGTGCATTAGACGAAAGGTCAATTGCCTGGCGTACTGCTTTACGCTGCCATGAAGAAGGCGCAGAGCTGGTATTGACCAATGCGCCTGTTGCTATGCGTATGGGAGAGATCAACAAACTGGCAGAAATTGTTAAAGCGCCGGTAATTGCCTGCGATGTGAGCAGTAATGAAGATGTGACCAACCTGATCACAAAGTCAATGGAACATTTTGGCGGCGGGGTTGATTTTATTTTGCATTCCATAGGTATGAGTATCAATGTGCGTAAAGGGAAACATTATACCGAAATTGATTATGGTTTTAATTCAAAGTCCCTGGATATTTCTGCGATGAGTTTGCACCGTGTGCTGGCAACAGCCATGAAAATGGATGCTATAAACGACTGGGGCAGCGTGGTGGCTTTAACTTATATCGCTTCCCAGCGTGTGTTTCCAGACTACAATGAAATGGCCGATGCAAAAGCTTTACTGGAAAGTGTAAGTAGAAGTTTTGGATATCATTACGGGGTTAAAAAACATGTAAGGATCAATACCATTTCGCAGTCGCCGGTAAAAACTACCGCCGGAAGCGGCGTTAAAGGATTTGATGGCTTTATGGAATATGCTGAAAAAATGAGCCCCCTGGGTAATGCCAGCGCTGATGACTGTGCCAATTACTGCGTGATGATGTTCAGTGATATGACGAGGATGGTTACCATGCAAAATTTATTTCATGATGGAGGGTTCTCTTATACAGGAGTAACTGAGGCAGTGATCAATAAGATGTAACCGCAGATTAGGATGATTATTTTGATTTCGCTGATTTTAATAAAGAAGGCTGCTTTTATGAGCAGCCTTTCTTCAATCAGTGAAATCGTATAAATAATATTAATCAGCGATCAATATTCATCTTCATTAAAAAAGAAATCTTCCTGGCTTGGATAATCAGGCCAGATATCATCAAGGCCCTCATATATTTCACCTTCGTCTTCCAGTTCCTGTAAATTCTCTACGACCTCAATAGGCGCACCGCTACGGATAGAGTAATCGATCAATTCATCTTTAGTAGCCGGCCAGGGGGCATCTTCCAAATGTGAGGCTAATTCCAGTGTCCAAAACATCTTGTAAGGGGTTTATTTTTTTGCAAATGTATAAGTTCATTTGGAATAACCAAAAGTGTTTTTTAAACCCCCATTTATTGTCTTTATTATTTAATATGAGTAAAACGCTGATAGTTGTCGTTTTTAAAGCTGAAACTTACAATTATTAACTATTTTCGAAGCATGTTAACCGCTACAGGTATTTATAAAAAATATGATCATCTTTCGGTATTAAAAGGGGTTGATATATCCATCAGCAAGGGGGAGATCGTGAGTATCGTCGGATCATCGGGTGCCGGCAAAAGCACGCTGCTGCACATTTTGGGTACTTTAGATAAGGCTGATAAAGGGGAGATCGTTTTGAACGGGCAAGACCTGGGATCACTCACAGGGAAAAAATTATCGGCCTTCAGAAACAAACATATTGGCTTTGTTTTCCAGTTTCATCACCTTTTACCTGAATTTACAGCATTGGAGAATGTTTGTATCCCGGGTTGGATAGCAGGTGATAAAAAGAAAGATGTGGTTATAAAAGCCACTGAATTGTTGAAAACTTTAGGTCTGGGAGACCGTTTGGAGAACAAACCCCAGCAACTTTCGGGTGGGGAGCAGCAAAGGGTGGCTGTCGCCCGGGCTTTAATAAACAGCCCTTCTATAATTATGGCCGATGAACCCACCGGCAACCTCGACAGCGCTAATGCGAAAGAATTACACCAGTTATTTATTGATCTGCGTAATAAATTCAACCAGACATTTTTAATTGTTACACACAATGAAGAGCTGTCTAAAATGAGCGATAGGACTTTAATGATGAAAGACGGGGTGATGGTGAATGGATAATTGGTTAGTGGATAATTGATAATGTTTTTAAATCGGGATAGTTGCTATTTCCTCGGGTTCTCCAATTATCCATTATTAATTATAACATTATCCATTAAACTCTGGGTTTCCATGGTATATCTGCTACACCTAATAAATACCCTGCATACCTGGCTAAAACAAAAAGATAATCACTTAAGCGGTTCAGGTATTTTATAACCAGCGGATCTACAAACAATTCATTTTCCTGCATAGCAACACAAATGCGCTCTGCACGCCTGCATACACAACGGGTAACATGAGCCGTAGAAATAGCGACATGCCCGCCGGGAAGAATAAAAAATCTCATTGCTGCCAGTTCCTCATTCATTTTATCAATTTCTTTTTCGAGCAACTCAATATCTGTTTCTTTCAGATCAGGGATTTTAAGTTTAGGTTCTTTATCTGGATCACAGGCCAAAGAAGAGCCAATAGTAAATAAGCGGTCCTGTATCTCCTTTAAAATGATCTTCGATGGATCATGTGTAAGCTGATCAGCGGTGAGGCCGATAAATGAATTCAATTCGTCAATAGTACCGTAAGCTTCTATCCTGATATTGCTTTTGGGAACCTTAGTACCACCTATTAAACTGGTTTTACCCAGGTCGCCTGTTTTGGTATAAATTTTAAGTGCCATGATGAGTTTTGTATGTAAAACAACAAAAATTCCCCGAAATAGTTATGGAACGAAAAAAATTAAGCCGTTACTGCAACTATGGCCGGGGTTGGATTTATTTTATCCGTTTCAATAATACCATCCCTCAGCCTGATCACCCGGTGAGCATATAAAGAAATATCTTCTTCATGTGTTACCAGGATCACGGTATTGCCATCAGCATGTATCTTGCCGAGTATCTCCATTATTTCATAAGAAGTTTTAGAATCAAGATTACCGGTTGGTTCATCGGCTAATATAATAGAAGGATTATTGATCAGGGCCCTGGCAATCGCTACCCGTTGCGCCTGGCCGCCACTTAATTCATTTGGCTTATGATGACTGCGGTCATCAAGTTTAACCTTGGCCAATACCTCCATAGCCCTCTCTGTTCTTTCTTTTTTGCCAATACCGCTGTAAACCAATGGCAGCGCTACATTTTCGGCAGCTGTTAAGCGGGGCAGCAAATTGAACTGTTGAAAAACAAAGCCAATTTCTTTATTACGCACTTCGGCCAGGTCATTATCCGGCATGCGGCTAACATCTTTGCCGTTTAAAATATATTTGCCACCCGATGCTGTATCCAGGCAGCCCAACAGGTTCATTAAAGTAGATTTGCCTGAGCCACTTGGTCCCATCAATGCCACATATTCATTTTTAAAAATATCAAGTGAAATGCCTTTTAAGACCTGCAACTCATTTTTCCCGAGGTAGTAACTTTTGCGAATATTTTCCAAATGAATAATTCCCTGCATATTTTTTGTTTTGTGTTAAGTGTTTTGAGTTTTGAGTTTTGGTCCCCACTATTGTTAAGCTCTTATTGATATAATGCTCAACTCCAAACTCCAAACTCATAACTTCCTAATCACTTTCGGTACTTTAAAAAACTGTTCGTCGTGTGTGGCGGCATTTTTGAGGCCGGCTTCACGGGATATAGAACCTTTGACCTCATCTGTCCTTAAAATGTTTACATTGTCGCTCATGTGTAAGAGTGGTTCAATACCTGTTGTGTCTAATTCATTCAGTTTTTCCACAAACTGGATCATTTTTTGCAGGTCATTTTTGATAGCTGCTTTTTCAGATACATCAAAGCTAAGCCTGGCCAGGTTGGCCAACTTATCAACCAAAGCGTCATTAACTTCCATAGTACAAATATAACGATAGTTGGCTCCCTAAGACTACTGACATGGCAGCCGGTACATTAAAATTATGAATGGAAACCCCGGGCACATCGCCAACTGCCAACTTTCCCTATCTTCGCCACCTGACAGTGTAATACGAAACTGTAGTGTAGTTTTATGGAAAAGAAAAAAGAAATTGTAATGAGTGGCATCCGGCCAACCGGGTTTTTGCATTTGGGTAATTATTTTGGGGCCATTCGAAATTATGTAAAAATGCAGGAAGATTTTGACTGCTTTTTTATGGTTGCAGACCTGCATTCGTTAACTACACACCCCGATACAAAAGAGCTTAGAGCCAATGTGCATAGGGTATTGGCTGAAAATATTGCATCCGGACTTGATCCGGATAAAGTGGCTTTGTATTGCCAGAGCCAGGTACATGAAACATCCGAGCTTTACCTGTATTTAAACATGATGGCCTATAAAGGAGAGTTGGAGAAAACAGCCACATTTAAAGAGAAAGTGCGTTTGAGTCCTGACAATGTGAATGCCGGTTTATTAACTTACCCTGTATTACAAACCGCCGATATTATTTTACACCGGGCAAAATATGTTCCAGTTGGCAAAGACCAGGAACAGCACCTGGAAATGGCAAGAACTTTTGCCAACCGCTTTAACCACCGATACGGAGAAGTTTTTCCAGAGCCCCAGGCTTTTAATTATAACCAGCGTTTGATAAAAGTGCCGAGCCTTGATGGAGCAGGGAAAATGAGCAAGAGCGAGAACCAGATGGCTACTTTATACCTGGCCGATACGGACGATATGATCAGGAAAAAAGTGATGAAAGCCAAAACAGACAGTGGCCCTTCAGAAAAAAATACACCCAAGCCCGATTATATTGAAAATATTTTCCTGCTGATGAGCCTGGTTTCCGGGGCGGATAGCATACAAAAGTTTGAAGATGATTATAATAACTGCAACATCCGTTACGGTGATCTGAAAAAGCAACTGGCAGAAGATATGGTGAATTTTATTGCCCCCATCCGCAATAAGGTTGATGCTATTTTACAGGACGAGGAAGGGCTGAAACAGATCATGCTGAAGGGAGCTGAAAAAGCCAATAAAAGCGCCGGCGAAACGATGAAACTGGTAAGGGAAGCAATTGGATTAAATTATTTTTGACCCCTATCCCCTAAAGGCGAATAAAAGCCGTAATTATATTTGTGATATTGTTAAGTTTGCATACTTTCATTCATTAATAACAGAAAAGCTAATTAGAATTTTATAATCGTAAATTCCCCTTTAGGGGATAGGGGTATGGCAAAAACAAAAAAACCGAAAC
>JBDSXS010000109.1:0-3993 GCA_039926045.1 Ferruginibacter sp. | reverse complement strand
GCATGACGCACAACTCATAAATATACGCAAGTCATAAAATGTCCTCCGCTTACGAGATTGATTTTCAAAAATATACATAAAATTAATTAACAGGAATTAAATCTAAAACTTTCGTATAATTAATTGTTTAATACAAAAACAATCTAAAAAACGCAGGTTCTGTTTAGCCCCCCTACAAATAAAAAACCATCCACCAACCGGTGAATGGTTTCATGAAACAAAAAACAACTATACTTTAGCCCCCTGCGCCAACACGCCTTTGTTCATCTTCTGTTGCAGAATTTCTGCGGCGGCCCTGGCCCTGTTGTTTTCCAAAACGGTAAGTAAAGCTTGCACCGTACTGGCGGCTGTCAAAACGGTTCCTGATAGAAATATCAACATTGCCATATTGGGTAAGTGCCTTAAAACGCATCCAGCCAAATGGATCACGTGCATTTAAGCGAATGCTTGCTTTACCTTTTAATAAATTATTTTTTGCAAGGCCAAAATTTATCTGTCCCATCGGATATGATAAACTTAACTGCTGCACAGCTTTATAATTGTAAAAGCCACTTAGTTCTGCTGTCCAGCCTTTACCTACAGTAAAGCTGTTATTTATATTAACACTGAAGGAAGTATACGCCAGGTCAAGGTCAACAACTTTTGACTGAGCATTTTCCGTTGAGATATATGTGCCTGTGTAATGATTGCGGTAAACGTTCACAAAAAGATTTGCATTCCACCATTTGGCAAACTTCACCGGTGAGCTTACGGCAATACCCATATTGGTGAATTTGGCAATATTATCAATGGTTAAAAAACCGATAAGTTCATTATTGGTTCCTCTCTTTCTTTTAATGATCTGCGATATCACGTCCGTAGTAGCTGTATAATTTAAGGTAGTGCTGAGTTTGTTATTATAAGTATGCTTCAGTTCATAATTATACGAGAACTGCGGAGCCAGATATGGATTGCCCTGGCGGTATGATAATGAATCGAGGAAGAAGGTGAACGGGTTCAGGTCCTGGTAATTGGGCCGCTGTAACCTCCTGCTGGCAGAAACGGTGAATGTATTTTTTTTACTGGCATTATAGCTTACAAACACCGAAGGGAACAAACTTACATAGCTGCGTTTTACAACAGAGTTGTCGGATGTTTGTACACCCTTTGTATTGGTATTCTCCATTCTTAAACCGGTTTGTACATCCCATTTTTTAAATGACTTGTTTGCATTTAAATAAGCGGCGTTGATATTTTCGGTGTAAATAAAATGATTGTTACGGCTGTCGGGGGCCCAGTTACCGCCCATCTTACGTAGATAATCAACCAGGTTATCAGACTTCACATAACTGGCTTTGATACCGGCTTCCAGCTTTATGCCATTTTTATAAGTATGGTTAAAATCTGATTTTAAGGAATAGATATCAATGGCTGCAGGTAAGTGGCCCTTTAAGAACATAGAGTCGGCGGTTTGATTATAATCTCCATCAAAAAAGCCTGTGCTCAACAACATGTCGGATACATTTTTATAATGGGAATAATCCAGGTCAAGTGTTAACTCGGTGCCCGACGTGTCGAATGTATGCCTGTAATTCAGGTTGGTGCTGAAATTACTCCAGCTCAGTTTATTCTCTGTTTTCGAATTCAACCGGGAAAATACATCCCCGTCAAGTGTGGCAAAAGTAGTATTGGTAGTGGGCGTTGGCCTGCCGGCAAATAAAAACCCGTTCAGTACTATACCAAATGTATTTTTCTTATTAGGTGTATAATCCAATCCCAATTTCAAGGTGTAGTTATTGTTCCTGAAACGGAAAGAAGTATTTACTTTATTGATACTGTCGATCTGTTTTCCATTTTCGTAATAACGGCTGGTAATATCCAACAGTCCCCTGCCTTCACGATAGTTGTAAACAAAATTGCCAAAGAAGTTTACTTTATTCTTCTTGTAATTATAGTTTACAGAAAAGGTAGGCTTCCAGGTCATTTCTTCTTTACCATTATTCCTGAAGAGGCCGGTGGTATTTCCAAATGTTACGCTGCCGTTAGATCCCCTGGCCTTACTTTTCTTTGTTTTAATATTAATAACACCGGAATTACCCGCTGCATCATATTTGGAAGAAGGGTTGGTCATGATCTCTATCTGGTCCAATGCCGAAGCAGGAAGGTTACGCAATACGTTGGCCAGGTCGGCAGCGGAGAGGTAGGTTGGTTTTCCATCCATCATGATGATAACGCCCTGCTTTCCTTTCAGGCTGATATTACCATCGTTGTCTACACTAACACCAGGAGATTTTTCCAGTACTTCAAGCGCTGTTGCTCCTGCATTACTTGGAGAAGCTTCCACATTAACAATGGTGCGGTCGAGCTTTTGTTCAATAAAAGGCCTTGTTGAGTTAACGGTCACACCCTCAAGTGATCTTGACTGTACGGCTAATTCTGCTGAAGGAATATGTACAGTTGGATTGACAGCACTGATCGTGACTGCAGCACTCAATTGTTTTGCAAAGCCTGTAGCAGTAAAACTGATGACGTAACTGCCTTCTGCAATTTTTTCAAAACTATAATTACCGGATCTGTCGGTAAGGGCAGTTTTAACAAGCACTTTGTCGCCTGCTTTCAACAATTGAACCGTAGCAGACTCTACCGGTTTTTCTTCGGGGCTCAAAACAGCACCGGATATTTTACCGGGTTTATTTTGTGCATAGACGAGCATGGTTAACAGCAATGCTGTTAATACAATGGAAATTTTTTTCATGGCTAAATGATTTGGTATACTTTAATTATGGCTGTGTAAAAATGTACTAATCCCTTCGTATAGAAAAAGTAAAAAGGATAAAGGGCAAAAATTATATATGGCAGGTGTGTAGTAAAATTCCGCCAAAACCGAGTGGTAACAGGGGTTGACGAGCGGTGAAAATACCTGTAATATTAGATCTTGTAAAAAATGAGTAATACTCTTTATGCAGATCAGTTTTTTGAAAAATTTATTTTAGACGGGTATTATTTTTGGCTTAATGCTTTTTTAATTGCCTTTTCAACCAGGGGCTCCATTATTTTATATCCAGCAAGTGTAGGATGAACTCCGTCTTCAGTAAATTTTTTATTAAGGCCTTTTCTTTCATCCGCCATACCTGAATAATAGTCAACGTACACCATATTATTTGTTGTACAGTAAGACCTGATCAACGCATTAAGTTTGATAACTTTTTCAGCGGGGTGCAGTCCGGGCCTCCAGCGAAAATCATAAGCGGGAAGTACAGAGGAGAGTACAACTTTGATCTTATGTTGCTTCGCTAACTGGGCCATGGCAACAATATTCCCAAAAGTATTTTCTATTGGAATGGGCCCTGTATTTTCTGCAATATCATTGATACCGGCAAGTATTACAACCACCGATGGTTTCAGCGATATAACATCCTGTTGAAAACGGATCAAGATCTGGGGAGTGGTTTGGCCACTGATACCCCTGTTGATATACGGCTTACCAATAAAAAATCCATTGTCAAGGTATGCCCAAAATTCAGTGATCGAATCCCCCATGAATACAACACGCTTTTCAGCTTTTGAAGCAGGCTTTAATTTTTTATTATCCTCAGCATATTTTTTAAGGTTTGCCCATTCGTTTTTTAATTGTTGATCCTGGCTCATTGCATGAAGCGGGTTAAGAAGTAAAAATAAATAAAAGGCATGAACCATAGGAGTGGACAATAACGGGGAACGAAGATTTATTTTCATAAAAATTAAATGGTTCTTTTTATTTTAGTAACGGGTATTATTCTTCTTTTTGTATAACCCAACAGTTCATATATCCTGATGGCACGTTCATTACCTGAACCGGTATGTAAAAAAGGAATAATGCCCTGCTGCAAATTTTTATCATTAAGATAGCTTACCAATTGTTGTGCAAATTTACGGCCCAGCCAGTCGGGGTGTGTAACCACGGCACTTATTTCTGTTAGTCCATCCATACGCAGCCGTTCACCCGCCATGGCCACCAGTTTTTCATCTTTAAAG
>JBDSXS010000108.1:0-24151 GCA_039926045.1 Ferruginibacter sp. | reverse complement strand
ATTAAACCGGATATTGCCATTTCTGATTTAGTTCGGGATATTAAAGCAAATTCTTCTTCATTTGTAAAAGAAAAAGGATTTGTCCATGATTTTTCGTGGCAATCTGGATTTGGTGCTTTTTCTTATTCTAAATCCCAATCATTAAATGTGGTTGATTATATTTTAAATCAACCACAACATCATAAGCAGAAAACATTTAAAGATGAATACATAGATTTTTTACAAAAATTCGAAATTGAATATGATGAAAAATATTTGTTCGAATTTTATGATTGATGTTTGGGTTAACATATCGCCCCTATGGGGCTGTAAAAAATAAACAAAATAATCTAATAACATAGCGCCCCGATGGGGCTAAAATATGGCAAACAGCAAAAAACCAAAAGAAGAATACGAACACACCGACAATGGTATTGGTGGCCAGTATAAAACCTGGTTCCTGGATTATGCCAGTTATGTGATACTGGAAAGGGCCGTGCCTGCTATTGAAGATGGGGTAAAACCTGTGCAGCGCAGGATCTTACACGCCATGAAAGAAATGGATGATGGCAGATTCAATAAAGTTGCCAATATCATCGGACAAAGTATGCAGTATCACCCGCATGGTGATGCATCCATTGGAGATGCATTGGTGAACCTGGGACAAAAGGACCTGTTGATAGAAACACAGGGTAACTGGGGCGATGTACGTACCGGTGATGAAGCCGCTGCAGCAAGATATATTGAAGCCAGGCTGAGCAAGTTTGCCTTGGAAGTTGCGTTCAATGCAAAAACAACGGATTGGGCTTTAAGTTATGATGGCCGTAAGAACGAACCCGTAACCTTACCTATGAAATTTCCTTTGCTGCTTGCACAGGGAGCCGAAGGCATTGCAGTTGGCCTGGCAACAAAAATACTTCCACATAATTTTTGTGAACTCATTGATGCTTCTATAAAATATTTACGGGGCAAAAGATTTGAGATCCTGCCCGATTTTCAAACGGGCGGTACCATGGATGCCAGTAATTATAATGAAGGCGTTCGTGGTGGCAAGATTAGGGTGAGGGCCATTATTGAAGAGCAGGATAAAAAAACGCTTGTAATAAAAAGTGTTCCGTATGGTGTTACCACAACGCAGTTGATGGAAAGCATTGTAAAAGCAAATGACCAGGGCAAAATAAAAGTAAAAAAAGTAACAGATCATACTGCTGCTGATGTAGAGATCATTATTGAACTGGCGCCGGGCATTTCACCCGATATCACCACTGATGCCCTGTATGCATTTACCGATTGCGAAGTGAGCATTTCGCCCAATACCTGTGTTATTGTAAAGAACAAACCGCAGTTCTTAAAAGTCAGCGACTTATTAAAAACGGCAACAGACAATACAAAAGACCTTTTAAAAAGAGAACTTGAAATAAAGCTGGCCGAGCTGCAGGAAAAATGGCATTATACATCTTTAGAGAAAATATTCTTTGAAGAAAAAATTTACAAGGAGTTAGAAAAAAAGCATGAAACCTGGGATAAAGTACTGGAAGCGATCGACAAAGCTTTCACGCCATTCAAAAAATTATTAAAAAGAGCTATTACACGGGAAGATATCATCAAGCTTACAGAAAAACCCGTTCGCCGTATCTATAAACTGGACATTGATGAACTGAACGACCAGATCAAGGGGCTGGAAACAGATATCAAACAGGTAAAACATGACCTGGCAAACCTTACAGACTATGCTGTTGCTTATTATGAGAACCTGTTAAAGAAATACGGCAAAGGACGTGAGCGTAAAACAGAGATCAAACAGTTTGATACGATCGAGGCTAAAACAGTAGCTATTGCCAATATCAAGATCTATGCAAATTTTGCAGATGGATTTATTGGTACGGGTTTAAAGAAAGATGAATTGGTGGCTGAAGTTTCCGACCTCGATGATATCATCGCTTTTACCAAAGGCGGCATCATGAAAGTGGTAAAGGTTTCTGATAAAGTATTTATTGGAAAAGATATACTACATGTGGCCGTATTCATGAAGAATGATGAACGCACCACGTACAATATGATATATGTGGACGGGAAAACGGGCATCAGTTTTGCAAAAAGATTTAATGTCACGGGTGTGACAAGAGATAAGGAATACGATCTGACAAAAGGAACCGATAAAAGCCGGGTTCATTATTTTACAGCTAACGCCAATGGTGAGGCTGAAGTTGTAAAGATCATATTGAGTCCCAATTGCAGCGCAAGAAATAAAGAATTCGATTTTTATTTTGAAGAACAGGATATCAAGGGGAGGGGAAGTATTGGCAACCAGGTAAGCAAGTACCCGATCAAGTCGGTAAAATTCAAAGAAGCGGGTAATTCAACACTGGATGCCAAAAAACTCTGGTTCGATAATAAATTCGGCAGGCTAAATACTGATGAGAAAGGAGAGTACCTGGGTAAGTTTGAGGCAGAAGACAGGTTACTGGTTATTTACAATGATGGGAATTACGAAATAACCGACCAGGAATTAACGCAGCGTTTTGAGACTGAAAAGGTTTTGCTGATGGAGAAATTTGATGTGGAGAAAGTGATCACTGCAGTTTATTTTGATAAAGAAAAAGTGCAGTACAGTGTTAAGCGTTTTAAAATTGAAACCTCGACCCTGCACAATAAATTTTTCTTTATTAAGGAAGGGGATGGTAATTATTTAGAAGCCGTTACTACAGATGAAGAGCCTGTATTGGCCATGCAAAGCGGAAGGGGTGCACAGGTGCGAAAAGCTAAAATTAAAATAACAAAAGTAGTTGAAGTAATGGGATGGAAAGCGCTGGGTAATAAACTGGCTGATTTTAATAAATCCATTGAAATGCAATGGGAGCCAAAAGTATCGAACAATCCACAGGCAGAGTTGTTTGAATGAGAACGATAACGAATCATTTTGAAAAGTTGTCAGGTTGAGCTTGTCGAAACCGGAGTTACATTGAACTAACCCGTCTTCGACAAGCTCAGACTAACAACAAAATTGTTAACAGGGATTTCAAAATAGTACCCGACTTCAAATCAAATGTAATATATGCGATACATTTTTATTTCAATCCTTGTTACTTTTACTTTAAGCGCAACAGCCCAGGACAGCCTTAGTTATACCCAATCGGAAGTTATTTATGGCCGTAAAGATGGCATGGCACTAACCATGACCGTGCTTACTCCGAAACAAAAACAGAATGGGAAAGCCCTCATAAGTGTAATAAGCGGTAATTGGGTTTCTTCAGAAAGATCAAGGACAAGAATACCGGAATGGTCTCAAATTTATATTGATAATGGCTATACAGTGTTTGGGGTTATGGTTGGGAGCCAGCCACGGTATACTATTCCTGAAGAGATCAGTGATCTGAAAAGAGCTGTTCGTTTTATAAGGTATAACGCAAAACAGTACAGCATTGATGCAAATAAGATCGGTATCACCGGTTCATCATCAGGTGGGCATTTATCATTGATGATAGCCACAGCCGATGAAACAGTAAATACAAAAAGTAACGACCCTGTTGATAAAGTATCCAGCAGGGTACAGGCGGTTGCTGTTTTTTTTCCGCCTACCGATTTTATCAACTATGGCGGGCCAAATACATCGGGTAAAATAAACCAGGCCGGTTTGGTATTTGCCAAGGTTGCTGCTGCATTTGATTTTAAAGTATGGAATGATACCACAGGTACGTATGTTTCTATAACTGATACCCAAAAAAGGTTGGCCATTGCCAAAGAAATATCTCCAATAAATTCAGTCAGTTCTGATGATCCACCTGTAATGATCATTCATGGTGATAGAGATGTGCTTGTGCCTAAACAACAATCAGAGTCTATCATTGAAAAATTTAAAGAAGCAAAAGTCCCAAATAAACTCATCATTAAAGAAGGGGGCACTCATGGCTGGAAAGACATGCAGGTAGAAGAGCAGTTTTTTGTGGATTGGTTTGATAAATATTTAAAATAGGTATCTGTAGGGTGCATTTCAAATTGTCGCAGCTAAAAGTGGTTGGTGGGGACACCAACCACGGCTCAGCCTCGGCCGGTGTCTCCACCGGCCGAAACTCGGAACGACAATTTGAAATGCACCCTATCTGTAAGTTGTCATTCATTTAGTCTTACATTCGCTGTTCATACAAACCAAAGCCCTACAACTAATGATCAGACTGGAACCATTTGACCAAAACGATTTTCAACAGTTGATCAATTGGATCGACACTGAAGAACTCTTGATCAAATGGTCGGGTTCTTTATTTACTTTTCCATTAACCACTAAAAGCCTGGATTGGTATATTAAGAATACCAATGTTCTCCATAAGTCAGATGCTTTTGTTTATAAAGCAGTTGAAACCGAGACCGGTGAAGTCGTTGGCCATATTTCTTTAGGTGGATTAAGCTGGAAGAACAGGTCATCAAGAATAAGCAGGGTATTGGTTGGCCCCGATTCGCAACAAAAAGGTTACTGTCAGCAAATGACAAAAGCTGTTCTACAGATCGGCTTTGAAGAACTTGGCCTGCACCGCATAGCGCTTGGTGTTTACGAAAACAATAAATCTGCCATAAACTGTTACCTGAAAAGTGGGTTTAATATAGAAGGTGTTTCCCGTGATATACTCTGGTTTAATAATGAATTTTTAAGCATGGTTGAAATGGGTATTCTTGAAGATGAGTGGAGGGCCTGGAAATTGAATACAGGGCAATAAAAAACAGCAGTTTCACACTGCTGTCAATAATATTTTTAAAGGCCTTACTGTTTATTAATATCCCCTGCGGTTATTGTTGTTATTAAATCCACCACGGTTTTGGCCACCCGGTTTGAACCCACCACCACCGGGAGGACCGGATTTTTCCTCAGCTTCTTTAACGATCAATGGTTTTTTGCCCAAAGAAATATCTTTCAGGTTCTCAATAGCATCTTTGCCTTCTGCAGCATTTTCCATTTCTACAAAACCAAAACCTTTACTTTTTCCTGTATCCCTGTCCATCGCAACTCTTGCCGTAACGACGGTTCCAAATTTTTCAAATATTTCCATTAATTCAGCATCATCCAGGTCATAGGGTAAGCCGGCAACAAAAAGTTTCATGAGAGGTAAATTTATGCCACAAAATACTAAAACTTATTTTGGTATTTGCATTTTGTTTTCTGATTATGCTATAAACCTTTAAAAAATTATGGTAAGCTGTGCCTGCCTGTTATGAAGTTGCGTGTTTTTACTAACTTTAGGTGAAAGATTACTATGAAATTCATCATCCTGCCTTTTTTATTTTTGTTGACCGTATTTTCCGCAATGGCCCAGAATTTTGGTGGCAACCCCTCATCTTTAAAATGGAAACAAGTTAATACAGACCGGGTAAGGGTAATTTTCCCTAATGGCCTCGACAGCCAGGCAAACAGGATCGCCAATGTGATGAAATTACTGGGCGATTCAACGGCGAAAACCATTGGAGGAAAACAAAATAAATGGAATATCGTTTTACAAAATCAAACAACCATTCCCAATGCATATGTGCGGCTTGCCCCGGTGATCAGTGAATTTTATATGATCCCGCCGCAGAATAATTTTTCTACCGGTAGTTTAAGGCTTGATGATAACCTCACCATTCACGAGAACAGGCATATGCAACAGTTCAGCAATTTCAACAAGGGGTTCACTAAAATATTCTCATTTTTCCTGGGCCAGGAAGGTCAATTACTGGCTAATGGGATTACTGTGCCCGATTATTTTTTTGAAGGTGATGCAGTATGGCAGGAAACGCTTGTGAGCGAACAGGGGCGTGGTAGGATGCCTTCATTTTATAATGATTTCAGATCTTTGTGGCTGGGCAATAAAAATTATTCATGGATGAAGTTAAGGAATGGCTCTTATAAAGATCTTACCCCTGACCATTATGAACTGGGATACCTGTTAACTGCATACGGGTATGAAAAATTTGGAGACGATTTCTGGAATAAAGTAACCAATGATGCTGTAAGGTTCAGGGGTGTGTTTTATCCATTTAACCGGGCCATTGAAAGATACTCCGGAAGAACTTACCCGCAATTCAGGAAAGATGCGCTGCAGTATTTTAAACTCAGGTCACTACCTGTGCAAACCGGCGCTGCCACTTCATTTACGTACCTTACAAAAGAAGAAAAGAACAATGTGGTCGATTACCAGTTCCCAAATTATATTACGGATGATAGCATATTGTTAACCAAAAGGTCGTCTAAAGAAATAAATGCTTTTTATATCCTTTATAAGGGAAAAGAAACCAGGCTTAGGGTTAGGGATGTTGTGATCGATGATTACTATACTTACCGGAATGGTAAGCTGCTGTATGCAGCATATGAATCGGACCCGAGATGGACGAATCGTGATTATAGTGTGATAAAACTGCTTGATATTCACACCGGCAAACAACAAAAGATCACACACCGTTCAAAATATTTTTCGCCGGATCTTAATGCTGATGCAACAGAGATACTGGCAGTAGATGTACACCCCGATGGTAAGAATAACCTGGTGAGGATCAATGTACGGTCGGGTATCGTGACCAGGCAGGTGGCTAACCCGTCTAACTATTTTTTTACACAAACAAGGTATATCAATTCAAACACGGCTGTTTCCGCAATTAGAAATCCTGCGGGTAAAATGAGGCTGGTAAAAGTAGACCTGGTAACCGGCGTAACAGAAAATCTAACCCCTGCTTCATTCAATGTGATCGGCTATCCATTTGTAAAAGGAGATACCGTTTATTTTACAGCTATGCATGATAATGCTGATAAGACATTTGCTGTAGATATTGTTACAAAAAAAATATACCAGTTAACAAATAATGTAAACGGGGTTTATCATCCCGCAGTAAATCAAAAAGGTGAGATGTTGTTATCTGTTGTTTCTGCCGGTGGTTACAGGCTTGCTATGGTGAACCTTAACCAGGTTGAATGGAAGTTTATCTCTCCTCAGAGTTTTGTAAGGGACGGCGGAAGTAAAGCTTATATGGAATCTGAAAATTATGAAAAAAATGCTGTAGCAGGTATTAAAAACCCGGTAACAAAATACCGGAAATCATTCCGGCTGTTTAATTTTCACAGCTGGCGCCCGTTGCTGGCAGATCCTGAATATGGCTATACTTTTTTCAGTGATAATGTGCTTAATAATTTCAGCAATAGCATTACTTATACTTACAACCGTACCGATAGAAGCCATACAGTTGGCTTTAACAGCGCTTTTGCGGGTTGGTTCCCGGTTTTGGGTTTGGGTGTAGAAGAAAGTTTTAACCGCACCATCGATACAGCTGTTGGCAAATCGGTTCAATTTAATGCCGCCACTGTAAATGCAGGTATTTCAATTCCTTTGCGTTTTGTAGGTGGCAGAACAAACAAGTTTTTAAATTTTGGCGGCGGGTATAATATTGAACAATATTATTATAATGGCGTGGGTAAAAATTTGTTTAGTAATAAGTCTATACAATATTTAAGTGCTTTTTTGAGTTTTAGCAATATCAGTCAGCAGGCAAAACAACATATTAATCCACATTGGGCGCAATCGCTATCCTTAAATTACCGGGATGCGTTTAATTTCCGCAACAGTTATAAATTTGTTGCACATGCTTCCTTTTATTTCCCTGGCCTGTTTGCTAACCACAGCCTGGTGATCAATACGGCTTATCAAAAGCGGGATACATTGCCAGACCTGTTCAGCAAGTCATTCTCCTATTCGAGAGGATATGAAGCTTTAAGTACAAGGCGTATGTATAAACTCGGCGCCAATTATCATTTTCCTATAGTATATCCTGATTGGGGTTTTGCCAACATTTTATATTTTCAAAGGATAAGGGTCAATGCATTTTATGACTATACCAATGCCAAAGCAAGAGTTAATAATGTGCTCACCGAGATCATAAGCAGCAGTACAGGAGCGGAGCTTTATTTTGACAGCAAACTGTGGAATTCATTTCCTGTGAGCTTTGGAGTACGGTTTTCTCATTTACTGGATACTGACCGGCTCAATCCTTTTGTTAAAAACAGGTGGGAGATCATCATCCCCATTGGGCTTATTCCAGATTAATGATTGTTATAACTGAATTGTTGATTAATATTATATAGATAACCCCTCACAGCTACTTTACCAAGTTATAAGCATCATGTGGAAATTACTGTATTAAATAAGTAAAAACACTTGTTTATTGGCTTAGTACCTTATATTTGGTTTCTGAAAGCAAAACATATTATGACAAATTCCGGGTCACCCGAAATTAAGCTTGCCGGCGAGAAAAAGGTAGAACAATGGCTAAATGATAACGGCTATACAGATGTTTCAATAGAAACACTCCATTCAAATGAGCATGCAATAAAAGCAACAGGTACAGTTGAGAATATCCTGGTACAGGTCAGCAGTTTTTTACATCCCCACCGCCCTTTTAAACTAAGCGATTACGAAATTGACCTGTTAACCAGGAGAGCCGCCAGGATGAACCTGGTAGCCTATGCAGCCTATGTAATTCTGGATGATAAGAGAGATCTTATAGAAGAGATCAATTGGGAAAGGCTGGGCTAATGCTTTACAGTTGCCGCCACTTTCATTTAATATAGAGATCCAAATCCCCGATCCCCAAAAAATAACTAACTTCCTCCTTTATTTTTTATAACTAAATAATAGAGCCATGAAATCACTTTTTTCAGTTAGCATGATATGCCTGTTGTTATTTGCATCTCTAAACTCCATTGCACAGGCAGATAAATCAAAGCGCCCAAGTCCGCCGGCAAGCGTAACACAAAAAATAGGGCAGACAACAGTTAGTATTAATTACAGCCAGCCTTCAGTAAAGGGCCGGACGATCGGTGTTGACCTGGAGCCATTGCCAGACAAGGTTTGGCGGGCGGGTGCCAATGAAGCAACTGTATTTGAAGTGGATAAAGATGTTTTGGTTGAAGGAAAGCTGTTGCCAAAAGGAAAGTATGGTTTTTATGTTTTGCAGCAGGGTGGAGGCGGATGGAATATCATTTTTAATAAAACCTGGGACCAATGGGGAACAAAATATAAAGAGGCAGATGACCAGTTAAGGGTTACGGGCAGGGGATCAAAACCTGCTGAATTCGCCGAAAAACTCACCTATACGATCAGTGCAAATGGAACTGTAAGTTTATTATGGGGCGATAAGCAGATCAATTTTACTGTAGCGGAAAAAAAATAGATCAGTAAGCACTGGGGTCAATATTTTTGCCCATGGTGCCTCTCAATCTTTTCCAAAAAGATTCCCGGCTGGTCAGCGGCACAAAATCTTTATTATAAGCCTGCATATAATCAATTTTCGGATCGATCATGTACGGCTGTATGGCCCTTAATGTATCAAACACAATGGGTATGATACCCACATCCGGGCTTATCTTAACCCTGGCAAATCGTTTTAATTGTTTTGCCTGGTAAGGATCGGTTGCCAGGGCAATATGCGTAAAGCCGAGTTTTTTTGCTTTAAGGTATACGTAGTACAAATTTTCAGTACTGTGTTCCGCTTTTGTTTCAGAGAATACATGTTCTGCAGGTATGCCAATGGCTATTGCATACATGGCCATTATTTTTCCTTCATAATAAGGACTTGAAACCGAGGAGCCCGAGTACATGATATTTTTTGCAATCCCTTTATCAAATAAATACTTCGACCAGTAAACCCTCGCTTTCATCGTACTATCCCAACCGGTTTCGTAAAATGGAACACCGGGCACGGCGATCATATCATAGCTGTTAGTATTAGTTTTGGTCAAAAAACGCAGGGTAGTTTTTTCATTGAATGAACAGGAACTCAGCACTAATAAAACTAAGAAAATAAAAAGGGAAGGTGGGGATTTAAACATGCAAAAATGAATATGGTTATGATCTATAACAACAACTCAATAAAAAAGTTTAACAGCAATCTCAAAGCCTGCTTATTTTATTGATCACTATCTTTTGATCAAATTTGTCGCCGTGGCTTTTTTGCGCCTGTATTTTTCTCACTATATCCATACCGTCAAAAACCTTCCCGAAGGCTGCATATCCCTGCCCGTCCTCAGTTCCGAGTCTTCCAAAATCAAGTGGACTTTGATCACCGATACAAATAAAGAATTCTGTATTGGCAGAACCGGGTGTTGTCCTGGCTAATGAAATGATCCCTGACTGGTGCGTTAACCCCGTTTGCCTTGTTGACTCATGTTCAATACCTGGAATGACAGCCTTTTTTTGAGGGTTGGTTTGCCATATACCCCCCTGGATGATACCTGTATTGGAAACCGTGGGTAATTCTTCAGATTTTAATACCCTGTAAAAAGATGTTTTATCATAAAAACCGGAGTCGATAAAAGCTAAAAAAGCAGTTACTGTTTTGGGTGCCTTGTCGGCAAAAAGTTCAACTTCAATATCACCCAATTCTGTTTTTATCAGGATGTGCGGGTTCTTATATGTCTTTTGGTTACAGGACATACACAGGACAACAAAAAGTAAAAGTTTATACATGATGTAAAAATACCAATTCCTTTCTTTAACAGAACCGGGTATGCTATAATTTGCGTTTGTATAAAATGTACAGTATCTTTAGGACCAAATAAACCGAACAGGATCTGTATGAAAAAGATAATTTTTACCATAGCTGCTGCCTTCATTTTACATATTGGTTTTAGCCAGAGTATCTCTAAAATTACCATCACCGGTAACGGGCAGGTTGATGTTATTGCTTTTGGACTGGATGAGAATGTGCAGATATATGTTACAAAAGACGGAAATATCAGTAAGTGGGGATATGATAAATATATTGGTTACCAGGAAAATTACAACGGGGTTTTAGATCCTTATGTTGGCAGGATAGAATACTATACCCAAAATGATGATGAATCATTGCGTGGTAAGGTAAAGTATATCGGGAAAACACTGTTGACCTATTATGCATCCTATGAGCAGGAAGGGTTAAAAGGAAAACTTAAAGCAGTAGGTTTGATCAGCATTGATTATTATTTGCCTTATGAAGATGCTGCATACAGGGGAACTATCAAAATGTTGGGCCAACAGGCGGTAACCTGGTATGCGTCTTATGAAAATAAAGATCTGCGTGGAAAATTAAAAGGGATCGGTTCAACTGCCTTCGCCTATTACGGCTCTTTTGAAGACAAAGCTTTTCGCGGAAAAATAAAAAGTATCGACCGCTATACCATTACTTATTTTTCTTCTTTTGAGCAATACAGCGGCAGCGTAAAAAGCGGGGCCACTATATTAAATGCCAACGGAATAAAATATTATATCAGGAATTATTGAGTGCTTATTGGATCACGATCTGCCCGGGCCTTTCAATAACGATCTCGGGTTTTTCTTTGTACAGTATGATACGGCCGGTAATACATATTTCTTTATCCTTCAGGTCGTCAACTTTCCCGCTAAACTGTGTTCTTATATTTTCCCAGATCACTACTGTAAGTTGTTGATTGGGATATCTTGCCCCCATATTTAAGAATGTTGGTTTATTCTTTGAGCTTTCAAAATAACGCATGTCAGAAACTTTACCGCAAACCGTAACACTGTCGCCAATATGCTGGCTTACTTCATCAAGTTTGATGGTAGTTTGAGCATGAGCTATACTGATAACAAAAAATGCAAAAAAACTAAAAAGGATTTGTTTCATATTTTCATTTAAGGGGCAAATGTAGACCATTTCACCAGAAGTGGAACCCGATCGGTAAAAATATAACAGGAGGTTAAGAATGGATCATAAGCCCTTCCTCATATGCACCATATGTTTTACAAAGCCCGATCTTTCATAGGCTTTAATGGCGGATTCATTGGGTTGGTAAACATCAAGCCTGAGTTCTGTAATATCTTGGGAAGCCGACCATTTGCCAAGTGCATCGATGATCATTTTGTTTACACCCTTTCCCCGGTGTTCGGGCTTAACATACATAAAACCCAAATAAGCATGTTGCTGATACTGTAAATAGGGCTTTGCATATTCGATACGTGCATAGCCACAACCTACCAATTCATGATCCTGTTCGGCAACCAGCAATTCAATATCGGTGGCGGTGATCATTTTTTCAATATCATAATAATTTGTATGGCCGGTTTTTAAGGTAATATCAAATGGACGTTCGGTATTGATCACGCCCTGTTCAAAAGAAAGTAATATTTCCAGATCGGCTAAAGTTGCTTTCCTGATCATAACCTGTTCCATAAGTTGTTTACAATTTATTTTTTTGCAAGACCAGTGTACTCATGCAGCGGATATCATCAACGTTCACTGTTTTCAATGGTTCAGCAAACGAAAGGTTATTTTGTTGCATGCAATCTGCCAGTAAAGATCTTGTAAGTAAGAAACGTTTAGAGCCATCGGGGATAAGATACACACCATCTTTAATATGCTTTGCTTTATACTCAATGCCAATATCTGATGTCATTCGGATGAATAGTATGCCGCCAGGTTTTAAAACCCTCACCATTTCACCCATCATTTTATTGAACCCGGCCGTACTATCTGCAAAATGAAGTACAGCACTGCTGATGATATGATCAAAATAATTATCCGGGAAAACTGTTTCTTCAAGAGGAGAAATGGTCAATTTACCGGTAGGTAAATGTGGGTAGGAACTCTTTAAAGTGCTGATCGCTTCTTCATTGGTATCCAGGCCGTATATGTCGAAATCATTTTGTAAAAACCAATGCATGTTCCTGCCTGAACCACAACCTGCATCCAGAATGATATCGCCTGCCATGTACCTGCCTTTCATGATCTGGTCAATGATATAAATATCCGTTTGGCCAAGCAGTGTTTGTATGAAATTTACTTTTTTCAAACCATAAATATACAGGAATAAAAAAAGTAATTTTAACTGTTTTAATGTTTCTTCAACCGCCCAAAAACAGTGTCCAGCGAAGACTTTAATTTATCAACAGCACTGTCAACAGCCAGTTCATAATTATTTGCACCCGCTGAAACAGCAATCGGGGGACGGCCTTCTACACGTGCTTCCAATAAACATTTTTTATCGTTTTGTCCAAATTTCTGCCCGTTCTCATCCGATAAATGAACCTCCAGTCTGGTGATGTGTTCACTGAACCTGTTCAATTCTTCAGACAGCGTATTTTTTAACTTATCTCTGAATTCTTCATGTACGGTCAGGTTTTTGTCTGAATTAAATTGAATCGTCATACTTGTCTTTTAGGTTGTTTAATAATTAAGGGCGCCAAAAAAATCCTGCAGGATGGTACTGTCATTTGTTTTTGCCCCCGGATTGCTTTTGCTCTTGCTTTTACCGGTAATAAAATTTTTAATGCTATTTGCAGCATGTCCAAGCTCATGCAGGGGTTTGAAAACAGAATGCTCATTTTCGGGCTTATAATTCGTGATGTCTCTTGGATCAATATCAAAATAAAGTGCCTGCATGATGATCAATTTAAAATAAGAAATGATTTTACCAGTGATACAGCTAAAATTGCACCATAAAGCCTGATAAATCATTACATGATTATTAAAAAGAGTTACATCATTCCCACAAATGTACACTTGGTCTGTAAGGGCGCCGTATATTTATTTTTATTATTTAAAAGTTTAATTTGGTAAGATGAAAAAAATGGCCTTACTGTTTTGCCTTACACTTTGCTGTCTTCTTACAAATGCACAACCTTTTGATCAAAGGATCTTTAGGAATTCAAAGGATCTTTTGATGCAGGCAGATACCATATCTTCAACAGTAAATGATATAAATATTCCAATGTCAGACAGTAATAATATTGCACCCTATGGATTGGTTGCGGGTGGCAGCAAGGGAATCGGCTTTGCCATTGCTGAAGCATTGGCCAGGCGTGGTTATAATTTAATTTTAATAGCCAGGCATATGGATGGACTGCTGGAAGCAAAACATAAAATTGAAACAGCATACCGGGTTAATGTGGAAGTATTATCCTACGACCTTAGTAAAGAAGAAACAGCCCCTGCTATTGCTGTATGGTGTAATGAAAGGAATATCAGGCTTACCATGCTTTGTAATGTTGCAGGGCTTGGCGGAGATGAAGATTATTTAAAATTGCCGCTCGACAGCCTGAGGTATATGGTGCGGTTGAATGTGGAGAGCGCTATGTCACTTAGCCTGACTTTATTACCATTACTTGAAAAAAATGCGCCTTCACATATTTTGAACGTAGCCAGTATGGCGGGCTTTGCACCAATACCGGCTAAAAATTTATATGCTGCAACAAAATCTGCTGTTGTTTCTTTCAGTTATTCGTTACGTTACCAGTTAAGAACAAAAAATATCAGTGTAAGTTGCCTGACTCCGGGCCCTGTTTATACCAAGCCTTCCATTGAAAAAGAAACAAAAAGGCAATTGGGCTGGTTTGGCGATGCCATGTCGGTAAAACCTGCAAGAGTGGGAGAGGTAACTGTGAAAAAAACATTGAAGGGCAGGCCCATCATAGTACCGGGAACACTTGCTAAAATACTGTCGGGTGTGTTGAGGATACTCCCAAAAAGGTTTGTCACGTATGTATATGGCAAGGCAGGTGACAGGAGTGATCGTAAACATCCAAAATGATCTTTATTTTGCAGGCGAAGTTTTTAATTAGCGCATCCAGTCATTTAAGATCGCCGTTTGCAATGGATCAGGGTTGCTTACCGGGGTAATGGTAAAACTTTTCTCCCACTTTTTACTTAATAAAATTTCTGATTCTTTTACATTGCTGTTATGCAGTATCAATAGTTTTATTTTATCTCCGCTTGATCTGCCCGCTAACATTTCATCAAATTCATTTTTTTGTATTTTCACGTCATTGGCCATGAGTATTTTATCCTGTGAACGGATGCCCGCATTCCACGCAGGCGAATTCCAGTCAACCGCAGTTACCAGCAATGTATCATTCCTGTACCTGGAAGATATGCCCAGCCATGCACCCGGTATTTCTTTTTGCAGGGTATCAATGGCGAGCCCAGCGTACAAAAAATAAGCAGGGTAATCAGGTTCTTTTACCGTGTATATCCATTCAAAAAATTCATTTAAAGATGTTCCCGCCACCTTTTCGCAGACTGCTCTCAATTCCTGTTCAGTAAAACCTCTTTTCTTTTGCTTATAAAATTGGGTATACAGCAAACGCATCACATCATCCAGCGACCTTTTATTTTTTGTTTCATGTCTTATTTTAAGATCAAGCATCAAACCCAATACCGGGCCTTTATCGTAATAAGAAATTGTTTTATTTATTTCATCACCGGTGCGGCCGAAGGGCCCATCCGACCAGGTCTCATAACTGGCTTCTGCTACCGTTTGATAAAGGTGTCCGGGCTTGTTCTCATAAGCCATTATATTAGACCGTATCGCATTCAGGAAATCTTCCCGGGTCATTAGCCCTTTTCTTTTTACCATCAGGTATTCGTAATAAACCGATAAGCCTTCAGATACCCATAACATTTTGGTGCGGTTGCCATGATCATAATCAAAAGGCCCCAGTTCCACGGGCCGTATTCGTTTTACATTATAATGATGAAAATATTCGTGTGCAATAAAACTGAACATCCTTCTTTTTCCTTCAGCGGTATTCAACTGCGAACCATCAAAACTGATGGTTGTGGAATTTAAATGTTCAATACCACCGCGGCCCGGGCCGATGGCTAAAAAAGTATAATGTTTATAGGGGATGTCACGGATCACATCTACACCCGCCTCAACAATTTTTTTAAGGTCTTTAATAAATTCCTCCCGGTCAAATTTCCCCAGCTTATAACCTGTAAAATAATGAGGTACTCCGTTAACGGTAAATGAAGGCAACATTTCCAGGTTGCCAATTAATATCGGG
This sequence comes from Ferruginibacter sp., assembly GCA_039926045.1. Lineage (GTDB taxonomy): Bacteria > Bacteroidota > Bacteroidia > Chitinophagales > Chitinophagaceae > Ferruginibacter. The sequence goes on along the minus strand of JBDSXS010000108.1, from coordinate 8,381 downwards.
CTATCATATAGAATATCAAAATCAGATGCCGTATAAGTGAATCGCTTTCCCGCAACGGGTTCCAGTCCTGTGGCCACATTGGCCCAGTCTTTATAGGGTTCTATGGTTACAGTTGCAGGATGATCAAGCCTGCCGGAAACATATACAAATACACCTGCGGGTACAATATAGCCATGGCTGCTGTCGAGGAGGCTTTGGGCTACAAAAGATGTTGTTGCTTTAACGTTGTAAGTGATGATAATTTTTTTTGCATTATTAGTTTGCAACCGCCAACTGTTCTGATCGGCTTTGCTCCATAGAATCTCTTTACCGTCAGCATCTGTGGCTATAAAGTTTTCTACATTTTTAGCATAGTTAAGCAGTTGGTAATAGCCCGGTGTCCATGCAGGCATTTTAAGATCCAATTTTTCTGCCTGTATTCCATTACAGGTAAATACAACATGGTATGTATGGCTGGAAGGATCGGGCATTGAGACCTGGAAAGCCATGGAACCTTGCTTTTGCGCAACAACAGGTTCAGCACAAAAAAAAATAATAATAAGTAACGGGAAAATGCATTTTTTTAAGATTGGCGATTGTTTCATTCCGGTAATTGTTTGGATACATTAAAGATAATAAACTCATTTATACGATTGAATTATTAATATTGCATTGCTAAGCAATATTTTTGTTGGGGTATAGTTAATTGTAGCAGGGTATTTGCTATAAACGAGCTGTTAAACGCCAATTTCCTGAACATCTAAATTTAAACCAATGCTTTTAAAAACCTTTTTTTCGATCTTTATTATTGTGATCAGCAGTTCAGCTGTCAATGCCCAGCTAAAAGTAACCCAGGTATGTCCGCCATTTAAAGTAGATGTAATGTCCGGCACTGTAAATGACCTGTATCCAAAATCTTCCATTGGCGAAATACAAACCACGCTTCCCTGTTTCAGCCAAACCATACTAAAAGATTCGGCATCAGTATGCGGCGGTGTATTTTACAGCGACAGGGATGTTCATTTTTACACCGACAGGCGTTATATTGAGATCGGTGAAAAATTTAAAGGCAAGGTTACACCGGCACTGTTGGGAGCAAGCCGCACAGCCCTGTTTGCTTTATTAGGACATCCAAAATTAAAAGACAGTAACTGGGATGCTTTTCAAATGGGTTATGGTACCCTCATTTTATATTATAATAAGGCAGGCAAAATAAATAAGATACAGATGAGTAGCAGAACCACCGATACAATAAAGCTTTGTGAGTAATTGAGAACGATACAGGATGCTGGATAAGAATAATCTAATATAAGATACTGCTCTATTATCAAGTATCCAAATCCAGTATCCAGTATCCAAAATTTTTATCCGGTTGCATATAGCTTCACCGCTTCAACCAATTTTTTTATATCAGCTGCTGAATTGTATACCGCAGGTGTTACCCGTACACAGCCCTGCTTACCCAATACACGGCCTACTGTAAAAATATTGTGCTCCTTAAATAAGTAATCTGCAACTTCGGCAGCAGTTTTATTGTTGATCCGAAATGAAGCAATGGCACAGGACAGGCCGACATCAGCAGGTGTCACCAATTCCACATTGGGAAAGGTTTTCAATTCATTCACCCAAATACTTTTCAGGTAGTGCAGCCTTGCCGAAACCCTTTCTATACCCAGCATCCTTTGAAAGGCAAGACTATCAGGGATCGTCATCACAACGGCAAATGGGGTAGTGCCAAAATGAGCCAGCTTATTGATACTGTTCTCTGCTGTTGCCACATCGCCGAATAAAGGTTTCATTTCTTTTATCCTTGCTTTCCTGATATACAATACACCTGCACCAACGGGATTGCCCATCCATTTGTGTAAATTAAGGCCAACAAAATCGGAGCCCAGTTGAGGCAGGCTGAATTTTACCTGTCCAAGTGCATGAGCCGAATCGGTAATGGTATCAATTCCTTTTTGACTGGCCATCGCCGAAATTTTTGCAACCGGCACGATCAGCCCGTTGATATTTGATACATGCGTAAGCAGTATCAGCTTTGTTTTATCGGTAATTGATCTCCTGTACAATTCTACTATTTCGTCGTCATTGACAGGCAGGAGCGGCATTTCAAATGTATTTACTTTTAACTGCCCTCTTTTTTCCAGCATCCTGAAAGCTTCTATCATACTGAAATAATCAAGCTGGTTCAGCAAAACCTCATCGCCGGGTTTAAAAGGATATCCCTGTATGGCAATATTCAATGCCTCGGTGGCATTACGGGTGATGATGATCTCTTCGTCAGAAACTTCTAAAAAATCAGCCAGTTCTTTTTTAACAGAAGTTGCAATGCCTGGAAAATCCTTTCTTGCAAATCTTGCTGCCTGCTTATTGGCCAGGGCTACATTTTTTTGAAAGGCCTGTAATACCGGTTTAGGTTGTATACCATAATAACCATTTTCCAGGTTGATGTGGTCATCAGCAACATCATAATACTTTTTAGCAATACGTTTCCAGAAGCGTTCATCATCAGGAGCCCCTTCGTCTGAAAAGTCTTTTGGATCGGTCATAGATGCTGTTTGATCATTTGCGAAAGCCGTTCCCGGTAAACCGGCAACCAATAATCCGGCGCCTAACTGCGCCAGGAATTTTTTTCTATCCTGCTTCATACAAACATTTTAGTTGTAGTGATCAAAACCGGATGATAATTACAGAAAATTTACACAATATATTTTTTAAAGTTAAAAAGAATGTTTCAGCAATTGGGAAATTTATGCATGAGAGGCAATATTGCGTTTTACTCGTCAGCTCCAAATAATCTGGCTCAAAACTTGTAAAGGTTCTTACATGCCTGTTCATTTAAAATTAGAAGCCCCCTGGTCCGAAGTAAAAGAAAAGCTGAAGGAGATCGAACATTCTATTACGGATGATGACCTTGAATATTTGCCGGGGCAGGAAGCCGCATTACTGGAAAGATTGTCTAATAAACTCGGGCGTTCTACAAACGAGATAAGGATATGGATCGAGAGTGTTTCATTCAACAAAGGAAAAGCTTCCTGATTATTTATTATACAATCAAAAATCAACTTCTACACCTGTACTAAAGCTATAAGTATCTTTAGGTACACCTGCAGGGGGTGAACCATCATATGCGTAGTTCCACCTGATCACTACGCCTATTCTTTTACTGGCCGATATTTTAAACATAGTTTGATTCAGCAACCTGTAATCACCGGCATCAAACAATACCGGCTGGTAATAAGTGGTGCTGGTAAATTCTGTTTGTTTATTGGGTAAAAAAGTAAATGAAAAATAATTACTTAATCGCCAGTCACGGATCAGTTGCGGGTTGCCTTTCTCTTTTTCTATTTCATACATGGGCAGTGAGCCTGCATATAACCTTAATTTTTGTTTGCCCAGTATCTTAAACCTTGGACCGGCACCAACCAGGAACCTGAATTGTATTTTTGTGATAAGATTTTTCTGTAACTGTGTAAATGCTTCCAGCCGCACAAGATTGCTAAGTTTATAATTGTAGCGGAAATGCAGAAAGCTCTGATCAACAAAAGCCTGCTTATCACCTTTTAAAAAACCATAGCCGCCTAATAAAAGATAAAGGCTCTTTTGCGATTTATATTGCAGGTGTGCATTTGCATTTACTGAATATACTTTTTGACCGTAACTTGTGAGCGAAAAATTTCCCCCTGCCGTTCCTGCCCATCCGGTAGTATCGGTCTGGTACCGTTGGCTTTCCATATTTACGATCTGTCCGGCAGCTTTATTAACTGTAGTACAGCTAATAACAACCATCAATAACAGCAGGGTAAGCTTTCTCATCTTAGGTGAAGATAAATTTACCCTACAATATAAATTTCATTTTTCAAATTTGTTGCCCGGAGGGTAATTTATTTTTAATTTAAAATACTTGCACTCAACAATTAATTACTTTTGATTGAAAGAATAAAATTAATGAGTAACGTTAATGTAGCCCCCAAAGTAAAGTTTAGTTCCTACCAGGTCTTAGTGATCATTTTATTGGCCCTTACCCAATTCACCGTAGTGCTTGATTTTATGGTCATGTCGCCCCTGGGTGATATGTTGATGAAATCGATGGACCTAACTACTTCTCAATTCGGCTTTGCGGTTTCAGCCTATGCCTTCAGTGCGGGTGTTTCGGGTTTATTAACAGCAGGCTTTGCAGACAGGTTTGACCGGAAAAAATTGCTACTGTTCTTTTATGTTGGTTTTATAGGCGGTACTTTATTCTGCAACTTAGCCAATTCATATCCCTTGCTGATAGCAGCAAGAATCATAACCGGGCTGTTTGGTGGTGTGATCGGTTCCATATCCTTGGCCATCGTGGCCGATCTTTTTGCATTGGAACAACGTGGGCGTGCCATGGGTTTTATGCAAATGGGCTTTGGGGCAAGCCAGGTATTGGGTATTCCCATCAGCCTGTACATTGCCAATCACTGGGGCTGGCAATCTCCTTTTCTTATGATCGTGTGCCTGGCTACCATCATCTGGTTAATATTAATATTCAAATTGCAACCCATTACAAAGCATCTTGCATTGAAAAGTGAAAAAACAGCCATCACGCATCTCTGGCATACCATCAGGCTGCGTGATTACCGCATTGGCTTTTTAACAACGGCACTCATGTCGCTGGGTGGTTTTATGATGATGCCCTGGGGCAGCGCTTTTGCTGTAAATAACCTGGATGTGTCTTATGCCCGCCTTCCCATTCTTTTTATGGTTGGTGGAGTAGCTTCCCTGGTGATCATGCCCCTGGTTGGTAAACTGAGCGACCGGGTTGATAAGTTTAAGATCTTTACCATTGCAGCTGTTTGGATGATGGTTGTTGTAGTGATCTACACCAACCTGGTTCCGGTACATTTTGCCATCATCATCATCATGAATATCCTGATGATGATCGGTATCATGAGCAGGATGGTGCCTGCCATGGCACTTGTTTCGGCACTGCCTCAAATGCAGGACCGGGGGGCCTTTATGAGTATCAATTCTTCTTTACAGCAAATTGCAGGAGGTATTGCTGCCGCCATCGGCGGAATGATCGTGGTACAAAAAACAAAGACCAGCCCACTGCAACATTATGATACGCTGGGTTATGTTATTGTAGGAATAATAATTTTGAACATCATCATGTTTTACCGGGTAAGTAAAATAATCAAGGCCAGGAAACATGTGGCTAAACTTTAAGTAACCAAACAAATAACAGCTATGAACAGGAACATGGATCTTTCCCGGCGCTGTTTCTTAACGGCCCTTCTTTTGGTGCAGGTTTTATTATTTCAAACCTTATATGCACAGGACACTATTCAGCAGGTAGTAGGGGGAAGAAGAAATACAGTGACTCAACTTGGTAAACCCTATGTAATTCTTATTTCGGCGGATGGTTTTCGCTACGACTATGCCGATAAGTACAACGCAGTGAATTTATTAAAACTGCGCCGCACCGGCGTAAAAGCAAAGAGCATGTTGCCTTCTTTTCCAAGCGTAACTTTTCCCAATCATTATACCATTGCCACCGGCATGTATCCATCGCATCATGGGTTGGTATATAATCAATTTTACGACAGGGCACGGAAAGCAACATACAGCATCAACGATCGTAAAACGGTAGAAGATGGCAGTTGGTATGGTGGAACTCCCATCTGGGTACTGGCCGAGCAGCAGGGCATGTTAAGTGCTTCTTATTATTTTGTAGGAACAGAAGCGCCCATACAACAAACTTATCCCAGCTATTGGTATAAATTCGGCGATAATACGGATATCAATTACCGGATCGAAAGAGTGGTTGATTGGTTAAAACTTCCAGAAGATGTCCGTCCGCATTTAATAACTTTTTACATCAGTGATGTAGATCATAACGGGCATATGTACGGCCCCGATGCACCACAAACCGAAGCAGCTGTTCAGTTTGTTGATAAAGCCATCGGCAGTATGGTGGAAAAAGTAAACGCTTTGGGACTGCCCGTGAACTTTATTTTTTTAGCTGATCATGGGATGGCTGCAGTGGACACGGTAACCCGTATCAATATTTCTACCATGATCGATACAGCACGTTTTATAATCCGGGGAGGGGGAACAAGTTTACATTTATACGCAAAGGATGCTGCCGATATTTTACCAACCTATGAAGCCTTAAAAAAGAAAGAAGATCTTTTTACGGTATACCTGCGTGAGAACATACCGGCCAAATGGCATTACAATAACACCGATGACCTGTTCGATCGTATCGGGGATATTTTTGTGGTGCCAACCTACCCGCATGTATTAAGCAGCTATACAAACCGCATTTCGCCGGGAGCGCATGGTTTTGATCCAGCCATAAAAAAGATGCACGCCAGTTTTTATGCCTGGGGGCCACAGATCAAAAAAGGAAAAACAATTCGTTCTTTTGAGAACATACATGTGTATCCTTTAATTTGCCAATTGCTGGGCTTAACTTATACGCATAAGATTGACGGCGATCCTGTAGTGCTGGAGAAGATCCTGCGGTAACACTTTTTGTGGTTTACCCGGCTTTATTAATATCAGGTAAAAACTTTAAACTCCTGTATCTTTTAGTTATATTTAGGTATCACTGCTAAAAATCATTTTTACAGATCAATCTTTTTGCAATGAGGTCACTTAATATACTATTTGTATTACTTGTATTCATGTTGCCTCTTCCTTTCAATACCATTTGCTCGCAAACACATTTGAAATTAATACTAAAAACCGACCAGCCAATAGACAGTGCTTTTATTGGTCATTTTACCAACAAGGAGTTCAGTAGAATTCCTTATAAGGACACCATTGAATTGGATTTTAAGATCAATAAAACAGATTTTTATCATGTCAATTACTGGAAAAACAAGACAATCTATAATGCAAAATTATTTTTAGACACCGGGAGTATAACTGTTTATATGAAAATTGAAAATGGTAAACTTGTAGTTGATGAGGTGAAAGGTTCCCCAACAGCTAACAGGGTTAAGATCTGGAAAATGAAATATGCTGAAGTGCTTCAAAAAAAGGATTCTGTTATGTTGGATTTCTTTCTTTTAAAAACCTACGAAGAACATATTGAAAGTATGTTTTCTTTCAATATAGGAGAGAAATACCTGGACATACATCAAAACAATAAACTGAAACTTTATGCTTTATTACCCCTTATAGAGAGGCAGGGTGATGAACTGAGAACGCATTTTGGGTTTTCTTTTTTGAATGAGCGGCTGCAGGGAATTTTAAAGAACAATATCATCACCCTTTCAGATTTTGAATTCATTGATCCTGAAAACAGGACGGTACATATAGCTTCAATGAATGATCTTATGATACTTGATTTTTGGTTTGTGGGCTGCATTCCCTGTATGGAAGATCATGCAAGGATCAAGACGCTGCTTCCTTTTTTAAAACAAAAAAACACTGCATTGATCAGTATTTCAAATGATGATTCTTACGGGAAATGGAAAGATTACCTGGCAAAACATAATTATTCATGGCTTCAATACAAGAGACCTTCGGGTAACGAAAATATCGTGAGCCAGTTAGGCATTAGTACTTATCCCACCTATATTCTTTTGAGCAAGACCGGTGAAATTATATACAGCACCTATTTATTAGATGAGGTAATAAAACAGTTGCACTAAACTGATACGATCGGTAGCTAAGTACTTTGTAAATGATATAACAACCATAACAATGAAGCCTGTACAATGGAGTGAAATAAAAAAAAATAAACCAGCCATATTCGACTGGCTGGTATTTATATGCAGCATATCACTTGGGTTTATTTTTCCTTCATTAAAAGATCTTGTTTCTTCGCCCTCATTTTCTAACTGGATGCTTGCAGGGCTTGTTCTTTATATTACCGGTATCTTGTTAAAGCACCAACCCCTTTATTATCGTCTTGCTATGTCAGGCAACAAACAAAAAGGAATACCTTATCTTTTATTTCTTATTATTGGCCATTGGGTAATTATGTTGGCAGCGATCATTTTTGCCGAAGCTGCATTCAGGAGAATAATGGGTATGACGCCAGTATCGGAAGAAAGCACACCATCTGGCCTCAATACCTTTATTAGAATTGTTTTGGCTGCTTTTGTAACCTGGCTTGCTTACAGACCAGGGTGCAAAAGCAGCAAGCTATTATCTGAAAAATATTTAATTGGCAGAGAATTAGTGGCTGATATAATGCTGATCAGTGGAGTAGTGATGCTGTCTTTTGTATTCTGGGAAAAGGGTTTACTAACTGCCTTTACATATGCGCCAATGGATAGTATTGGCGATATATGTATACGTATTATTTTTCTTTCTGTAGCTTATATATTGTTTTACCTACCGCTTCGCTACCTGTATTTAGTTGAAGATCATTTCAGTAGGCAGATATGGAAACGGTTATCCCTGATCAT
>JBDSXS010000107.1:0-9319 GCA_039926045.1 Ferruginibacter sp. | reverse complement strand
CCATTAAAAACAAGGCTTTCCAGGTTCTCACTGCGCAGGTTGCTGATCTTGTGTTCACCTATCACCCAGCGAATGCTGTCAACAATATTGCTTTTTCCGCAGCCATTTGGGCCAATAACACCCGTGATACCTTCATCAAAATTAAGTATGGTCTTATCGGCAAAACTTTTAAACCCTTTGATTTCTAAACTCTTTAAACGCACGGTTTTCTATATTTTATAGTAAGAGGGCAAATATAATGGAATGGGGTAATAGAAAATTTTGATTTTGTACAGTGATTTGCCATAGTTATTCACAGTTTTAGAATGGCACTTAAATTGCAGTCAGGTAAAGGTGCTCTCAATTATTGGGAGTTATTATTGAACAAGCCTGTTTGTTACAGAATAAAGTGGTTAGTTTTAATAAGTAATTCATCAACATATAAAAATAAAAAATGAACAAATTAGTAAGAGGCTTAATTGCCGGGTATGGAGCAAAAAAATTAGGCGGCGGTTGCCTGGGTACTATTGTGGTTTTTTTTATAATCTGGTATGCACTCCAGGGTTGCTAGTAAAACGGCACCTTAGACTATATAAATCCTTTCTTTCAGCGATAGAATAAGTCTTACAGCAAAAATACTGTAAGTAAAAACTGCAATTATTTGCGGTTTATTAATTCAATTCTACTTAGTAAAAATCTCTCAAAAATTTCCCCATCTTCTGTAAATTATCGCATTCATAAAAACAAGTGAGTTTTTAGGTAATAAGCTGCAATAACAGCCGTTACAATTCAGGAATACTATAACTATATTCTATGATCAAAAACCATTCTCCTTATGAAAAGACTACTATATTCGGCATTAATATTTGCCACAGTTTTAAGTTATTTTTCCTGTCAGAAGATGGCTTCCGAAATTGCAAAACCTGTGACCCCTGTTCAACAAACCCAACAGTATGTTATTGTACCACAAACAGATGACCAGAGGCCTAAAGAGGTTTTATTGATGGGTGTTTTCCTGGGCAGTAACTCTTATTATTGTAATTGTACTCCTGAATAAGCTTAACTTTTATTTTTCTTTAAAACGGCACATTGATGCCGTTTTTTTTATAACCTGTTAAAAAATTTCAATACAGAAACTTAGATTTTATTGTTACGAATCAATTCGTATTTTTGCCCTTCAATCAAATAAAAAATGAAAAAATTAATTACCCTTTTGTTTTTACCTGCTTCAATTGCAGTTTATGCACAACCCAAGGTATTAACCCAGGCAACTGTTACCACAAAAACAACCATTGTTTCGCCGGAAGGAGAAGAAGCCCCACCGACATCTACAACAACTTCGGATGGTAACGAAGTGAGGGTAATGCGCTTTGGTGGAGATGGTGAAACAAAAACAACCACCTGGCTAAAGAATGATCTTACTAAAACCTTTTCGGAAAGTGAAATGGGCAGAACAACAGTGATCAGGGATAATACAAAAAAGATGACCACCACCATTATGGAAATGATGGGTAAAAAAACAGGTTTTTATGCCACTGACGAAGACCAGCAGGAAATGCGCAAGCGTATGGACAGCATGATGAAAGGTCGCGGACAGAATGTATCGATTGGAGGCGGCCCAAACACGCCTGCTGTTTATTCCATTTCATATATTGATGAAGCAAAAAAAGTATCGGGTTATAGCTGCAAAAAAGCATTGGTGATCGGTACACGTTCAAGCGGTTCGGATACCACTGTTGTTTGGTATTGCCCTGATTTTAAAATACAGAATTTACCAAGTACCGGTGGCGCTGCTGGCGGCTTTGGAGGCTTCAATGTAACTGCAGGATCAAATGGCATGGAAGACCTTAATGGTTTTCCAATGGAGTATGAAAGGAATATGAGAGGAGGTAGAAAGATGACCGTGCAGGTTACCAAACTGGTCATTGATAAAGATATTGCCGATAAAGAATTTGAGATACCAAAAGACATTGAAATAAAGCCCATGAAGGATATGCAGAATGGCGGAGGGCCGGGTTTCCAGATCAGGGTTGACAGGCATTAAGTTATCAATTTTACAATAATGTTCAGGCCGCTAAAAGCGTCCCGACCTTTACAAAAAAAACCTCCTGTTTCCGGGAGGTTTTTTTGTAAAGATTTGTTGTTTTATAGTTTTTCAACTCTAAGTTTTTCCTTTTCCCATTCCGCTACTTTAGCAGCATTGCCGCCCATTTTGTTTGCCTGGATCAAAATATCCAAAGCCAGTTTGTAGTTGATCTTATCTGCAAATTTATACTCCGGCAATACAGCCAATTGCTTCACAGCCGCCTCGGCATAAGGGATACTTTCAGCCATGGTTGATTTAGCTAAAGCGATCAGCTCCTTTTTGGCTTTTATGTCTTCCGGTTTGGTTCCTTTGATACCCGAAGCCTTGTCCTGCAGATCAAAAGTATTGTCGTAATATAATTTTGCCATTTGCAAATTGGCTTCAGTAGTTGATTTTATAGAAATGGTCTTTTTAAACAATTCTGCCATTTTTTTCCTGTAGGCTGCTATGTCCTTTCCTTTTGAATCGCCGGAAGAAAGATATTTGTCGATATCTATAGCATAATTATAAAATAAGATATAGTTATCCGGCATCCGCTGGGTTAATTCTTCATATTTGGCAAATAAGGCTTCATTCTCCAGGCCTTTTAAAGCAAAATCCATTTCCTGTGTCTCCCAATATGGCTTATCAACCGGGTAATGCTTTTTGGCAGCAGCCAGGTATTTTGAAAATAATTCAGGATTCTTTTCCTTTTTATATTTTAAGATCAGTTCATCATAAGCGGTTGCATATTTTTCATCAGCCAGGTCAGCATCAGCTATCTTTTTATAATATTCTATCACCTCATCTTTTTTCTTTAATTCGTTGGCCAGTACGGCTAAGTTCCATACAATATCTGTGTCATGTGCTGAAAGTTTGAAGCCATTAAACCCACTCAATTTTCTTCCATAAATGTAATCATGCACCTCCAGTGACCTTTTAAATAACTCGTAGGATTCCGGGAAGCTCTTGGCATTGTAGGCTTTAACGCCCAGGTCGTAATAGCCAAAGTAGATATTGTATACTGTTCCGTTCTTTTCTTCGGTAGTTAAAGTTAGTTTTGGATCCAGCTCTTCATATTTTTTTAAGGCGTCAAAAGCGCCCCTTAGCAATGTTTGGCTTTCGGCAAGTGGTTTTGTATCTATCCTTCCCAATGAGTAATAAACAAAGGCTTTATAATACCAACCTTCAGCTTTTACTGCATTTTTTGAATCGCTTAAATAGGTGTCGATCCCAGGTTTAGCTTTCTCATATAGCTGTAATACGATCAATTTTTTAATATTGCCCAGGTCCTGGCTGCTAACATAAAGCCCGCCCAATAAGAGAGTGATTAGTAATAAATACTTCTTCATGCTTGATTTTTTTAGGGGTTAAAGATATTAATTATACAGATGATTTTTCCTACAATTTTTCATAAACCGTGCCCATTATTTTATATACAGTTTATTTTACAGGAGTTTAACAAGGTTATTATATCTGAAACATGTGTAAATTACAGGCTCATTAATTAAATATTGATATCCCAGGACAGTATACAGCAAATTCTCAGCCGCATTGATATTGTGGAGATCGTTGGCTCTTTTATCAAGCTAAAGAAAAGAGGTGCCAATTACCTGGGCCTCTGCCCTTTTCACAACGAAAAAACGCCCTCTTTTACCGTTTCTCCTTCCAAAGAGATATACAAGTGTTTTGGCTGCGGCCGGAGCGGTAACAGTATCAGTTTTTTAATGGAGGCCGAAAAATATAGTTATGTGGAGGCGCTGCGCTGGCTGGCTGCCAAATATAATGTAGAGATAGAAGAAAGTGAGACCAGCCCCGAATACAAACAGCATCAACAGGTAGCCGACAGTTTATACATCATCAACAATTTTGCACAGAAATATTTTACCGATGCCTTATTCAATACCGAAGAGGGACAGGATATTGCATTGAGTTATTTAAAAGAAAGAGGCTTCAGGGAAGAGATCATCAATAAATTCCAGTTGGGCTATAACCCCGAAACCAGGGACGGCTTTACAAAAGCCGCATTGGCTGCCCAATATAACCTGGAGTATTTATTAAAAACAGGACTGGTGAATGAACGGGATGGAAATGCCTATGATAATTACCGCGGCAGGATCATTTTTCCCATTCACAATCAAAGCGGAAAAGTTTTGGGCTTTGGCGCCAGGATCATCAAAAAAAATGACAAAGCCCCCAAGTACATCAACAGTCCCGAAAATGAGATCTATGTAAAAAGCAAACTCCTGTACGGTTCTTATTTTGCACGGCAGGCCATTGACAAAGCCGATGAATGTTTACTGGTGGAAGGTTATACGGATGTGGTGAGTTTACACCAGGCAGGTATTGAGAATGTGGTGGCCAGCGGCGGTACATCCCTTACACCCGACCAGTTGAGGCTGATAAAAAAATACACCAACAACCTTACAATTATTTATGATGGCGACAGTGCCGGTATAAAAGCTGCGCTGCGTGGGCTTGACCTGGCGCTGGAAGAAAGCCTGAATGTAAAACTGGTGCTGATACCCGATGGTGAAGATCCCGACAGCTATGTGAACAAAATGGGTACCGCAGAATTTATCAATTTTATAAATGCCAATAAAAAAGATTTCATTTTATTTCAGCTGAACATTGCACTAAAAGATGCAGGAAATGACAGTACAAAAAAATCGATCGTTGTAAACCAGATCGCGGAGACCATTTCGAAGATCAATAAGACCGAAGATTTCACCAAACAACAGGATTATATAAAACAATGCTCCGAAATTTTAAAGATCGAAGAGGTTGGGTTACATGCTTTGGTGAATAAGTTCATCAGGGAAAAGGTAAATAAGGAAGAGACCAGGGTAGCCAGAGACCAGCGATCTGCAGATGAAGTGATACATACTGAACACAGTGGCGATATAGAAAATGATGTATCTGCACTTTTTAACAAAGATGAGATACATGAGCAGGCCATGATCCGAAGCCTGCTTGAATTTGGTTTGAGGAACTGGAACGAAGAACAGAAAGTTGCTGAATATATTTTTAAAGAGATAGAAGATAACCAGCTGGAAGAACTGATAGACAATAAAGAACTGGTAAGGATATTTAAAACTTATAAAACCTGGTTTGAAAACGGCCTTGAACCTACCGCCAAGAATTTTTTGTACCACGAAGACCTGCAGATGAGTACACTGGTGGTTAGCATCATGGATTTTAATTACGAGATAAGTCCCAACTGGAAAGAACATTTTGAAGGACATATTGCCACCCGTGAAGAACTGTTTGCCGAAGAGGTTTTTTCAACACTCAATTATTTAAAGCTGCGTAAAATAAAAAGGCTGATGGATGAGAACCAGCGTGACCTTGAAAAAGCAACTGTTGCAGAAGACCAGATGATGCTTGTGCAAACACATCAACACCTGAAACAAATGGAAATTGAACTAACCAGGCAAATGGGTACGGTTATTTTCCGCTGATCTTTAACTGATCATTTATTAAATACTTTCAGTCTGAGCTTGTCGAAGACGGGTTAAGGATTAATACCGGGTTCGACAGGCTCACCCTGACAGCTTTTAAAACTTATATTTTTTGAGTTGCTATTTTAGATGATTTTAATTTCTTCCACCCAAAATAGATGGCAAATACAATTAAAAGCAAAGGCCACACAGATACCAGGCCAACAAATAATTCTGTGATCCATCCTGCTCCGGTTTTAAAAGCATTACCAACACGTGTTAAAAAAGACGGAGTTATATCTGTTGGCTTATACCCTTCCATTGGTTGGTAAAAACTAAGGTTGATGGTACTCATAGCAGACTGGTTTGAAAGAAATGCAACACGTCCTGCTGCAGATTCTATTTGTTCCTGTATGGCATTGATCTCATTCTGCACCTGCAGCACTTCTTCCATATTCTTCGATTGTTTTAAAAACTCAAGGTATTTTAAGCGCATTTGTTTCTTTGCTTCCAGCCTCGACTTAGTGTCAACCACTTCACCGGTAACATCTTCGGTACTTATTTTTTTCTCCATCACTTTGCTGTCATCAGCAGGCAGCTTGTTCATCATTGGGTCAAATTGTGCTACCGGTACTTTGATGGTAATAGTTGTCTCTGATTTCTCATCGCTGAGATTTTGGTCTTCCTGTGCAACATAAGCCCCATACTGCTTTACAGTATTATGTACATAGTCATTATATTTCTTAAAATCTTTTATCTCCAGTCTTAATGTGGCTGTTTTTATGATCTTGCTGTCCCAGTCGGGATTAACGGTAACAACAGTTTGTGTGGGGGTTCCTGTTGAGTCTGTTACAAGCGTTCCAACCGGGATCTGTTGATCTTTATCAGGCTTATTCTTCTGCTGATCGGGTTCTGCTAATGCATTCAGGGTTTCTAATTCTGATTTTTCAGCATTCCGGGTGCAGGAAATAAAAAATGAAAAAAATAAAAGAGAAAAAAGAAAGAATTTCGTTTTCATAACAATGAGTTTTAGTGTTATTAGATACTCATTGATACAAATTGCATAAAAATAGTAACCGTGTTCAAATGTTAAATGAAAACAAAAGCAATTATTCTGCACCCGCCATTATGTAAAAAATTTTTTTTGATTACGGAATTTTAAGAGTTGTGAGCGTACTTCTTTTATGGTTTCTTCTTCTGTTATGTTAAGGATAGATGCTATTTCTTTTAGTGAATTGCATTGAATGCAAAAAAGGTGTATGAGTTCCATTTCCTCCAATTGATTATGGGATTTAGGTTTTATCCCATATTCCTTTAACTGTTTTGTTGCAAAAGTGTATATATACCTGAGAAGTGTATAGCAAAGCCCCGAATTTATCCTGGAAAGGGTTTGTTTTTCTTTTAATTGAATAAAGGCATGTATAAAAATTTCTTCGGCTAATACTTTATCATCTGTTAGGTTGTAAATTAAACCATACATAACAGGGGCGTACTTATCATACAAAGTTTCCCAGGCGGAATCATTATTTTCTTTAATTAGTGTGATAATTTGTTCGTCTGATATTCTGTTTTGTATAATTGCAACCAAGAGAGAAGTTTTAAACTTAGCGCAAAGATGAGTATAAGAATACCGCAATTATTACATATTTCGGCTAATAACTTACATAAATCCCATATTTCTTACCAGAAGATCTATTATTCCTGATTCAGAAATATGTTATAGCCAGATGGATCATTAACTTTCCATTTCTGCCATCTTCATAATTATTTGCCACTCTTCGGGTTTTACAGTTTGTACACTCAGCCTTCCCAGGCGGATAAGGTCCATATTGGCCAGGCGCTTATCAGGTTTTAACTGTGCTAATGTTACCGGTTTCTTTAATTTTTTCCGGGCCTTAATATCTACGGCTACCCACCTGTCGTCATCAATGGTAGGGTCCTGGTAAGCTTCCTTAACTATCTTTGCAATGCCTACAATTTCCATACCTTCATTACTGTGATAAAATAAAACTTCATCTTCCTTCTTCATGGCCCTCAAATTGATCCGGGCTGCATAGTTACGTACGCCGCTCCAGCAGGTTTCTTTTTCTTTTACCAACTGGTCCCAGCTATAGGCCGAGGGTTCTGATTTTACCAACCAATATGCCATTTCAATTAAAAATTAAGAATTATGAATAAAGCTCAAAAATAAAGATATTATCCGGAGTATTAAATTTCTCACTGTTGTGTGCATTCCAAATTGTCTCTATTGATTTCGGTCGGTGGAGACACCGACCAAGGAGGTGTGAATTAAGAATTATGAATAAAGCTCAAAACTAAAGATATTATCCGGAGTATTAAACTTCTTACTGACAGCATGACAAAACAGGAGAATAAGCGGAATTTAAACGTATTAGGTACTCATTACCTGGATTTTTTGAGTTAAATAAATCCAAAGTCTTCCATTTACCGTAATTGTATCTGTTGTCAGCATGGCGACAAAAAAAATGAAATCATTAATCTTAAAAACAATTAAAATGAAAAGAAACAAACTATTGCTAACAGCTTTTGCTGTAACAGCACTCGTCACCGGCGGAATAATTTATGCTGCCGATCACATTGATGCACCCGGGGTAACAGGGCAAACAACCGATATTACTGATTTGTATGTGTTTCGCTCTCCTGTGAACACTAATAATTTAGTATTTGTTGCCAATATACAGGGGTTAATGAGCCCTGCGACTACTGCTACTACCAAATTCGACGAAAATAACGTCATCGAATTCAATATTGATAACACAGGCGATATGGTAGAAGACCTCGTAATTCAAGCTAAGTACGATCTTGCGACTAACAAAATGTATGTATTCGGCCCGGTGGCTCCGTCTGCAACAGGTCTTACCAGCAAATTACAAGGTAACCCAACTGCAGAAGTAGCAGTAACTCCTTACGCTTCCGCTACGCCTGTCATAGCTACAGGTTCTACAGGAATCCAGGTATTTGCAGGTCCAAGAGATGATCCTTTCTATTTTGACTTAACACAATTTAATAAGATCATTTCAGGCATGGCAACAGGTTTCAATAACCCTGGTACAGATGCCGTTGCAGGTACTAATGTAATGAGCGTGGTATTGGAAGTGCCAAAATCATTAGTAGGTACTATAGCAGCTACTAACACAATAAATGTATGGCTGAAAACTAAAAAGAAAAATTAACCCAATTTAATTAACTATAATATTTAAAAAAATGAAAAAGTCAATAATTATTTTAGCATTTGCCGTAAGCGGGAGCATAATAGCCTCATCATGTAAAAAAGATGATAATCCTACTCCTACACCAGCAGGCTGCGCCAGCTGCTCGGCTGCCAATACATATACACAAAAAGATCTACTGGCAAGGCCATCAGTCGGTATAGTATTTAACGGCAATGGTGCTGACAAAGATGCTTTCAATGTTAGTATGCCCTCTACCGCAGCGGCAACATTTCAAAGTAAATTCCAGGCAAGGTTACTGGCTCTAAACCCGGGATATACTACTAATATTTTGGGACAGACAGCTACCCAATACAGTACGCTTTTAGCAAATGATGTATTGAATGTCTCTACAAATGGCATTACTGCATTTTATAACGGCACTCAATTACTCACCGGCCGTACTTTAGCCGAAGATGTGATTGACACAGAATTAATTTTAACCTTTGGTGGCCCCACAGGTACTAGTAACCCTGGTTTAACAAGCGACCATGTGAATGGAAATGATAAACCTTTACTTGCAACCTTTCCTTATATGGCGGCTCCTTTCTAATACAAACCATAAATTGCAACGAAGCGTCACACCCAGGTGTGGCGCTTTTTTT
>JBDSXS010000106.1:0-8347 GCA_039926045.1 Ferruginibacter sp. | reverse complement strand
AACTTATTGGGTAAGCGTGTTGACTATTCCGGTCGTTCGGTAATTGTTGTTGGACCAGAGTTGAAAATGCATGAGTGTGGTTTACCAAAAGATATGGCGGCAGAATTATTCAAGCCGTTTATTATTCGCAAATTAATTGAAAGGGGTATCGTTAAAACAGTAAAATCTGCCCGTAAACTTGTTGATAAGAAAGAGGCGATCATCTGGGATATTCTTGAAAATATATTAAAAGGGCACCCGGTTATGTTGAACAGGGCCCCAACACTTCACCGTTTGTCAATACAGGCTTTTCAGCCAAAACTGATCGAAGGTAAAGCGATACAATTACACCCGTTGGTAACTACGGCCTTCAACGCCGATTTTGACGGTGACCAGATGGCGGTTCACGTGCCTTTGAGCAGTGCTGCGATCCTGGAAGCCCAGTTGCTGATGCTTTCTTCTCATAACATTTTGAACCCGCAGAATGGTACGCCGATCACCCTTCCTTCACAGGACATGGTACTTGGTCTGTATTATATCACCAAGGGTAAAAAATCTACACCGGAAGAAAAAGTTAAAGGTGAAGGAAAATCATTTTACTCTCCTGAAGAGGTGATCATTGCTTACAATGAAAAAGTGATTGACCTGCATGCTAACATTAAAGTAAAAGTAGATTTCCGTAACCCGGATGGCACTTTGACCAATAAATTGTTGGAGACCACAGTAGGCCGTGTAATATTCAATCAGCACGTTCCAAAAACTGTAGGATACATCAATACTTTATTAACCAAGAAAGCATTGCGTGAGATCATTGGTGATATCATCAAATGGACGAGCGTTCCCATCACTGCTAAATTCCTGGATGATATTAAAACACTGGGATACCGAATGGCATTCCGTGGTGGATTATCGTTCAACATCAATGACCTGATCATTCCGGAAATTAAAGCCTTGTTGGTTGAGAATGCACAAACAGAAGTTGCTGAAGTGTGGGATAACTACAATATGGGTTTAATCACCAATAACGAGCGTTACAACCAGATCATTGATATCTGGAGCCGTGTGGATACTAAGGTTACAGAAACTTTAATTCAGGAGTTGGCTGCCAATAAGCAAGGTTTCAACTCAGTGTATATGATGCTGGATAGCGGAGCCCGTGGTAGTAAGCAGCAGATCAAGCAGCTTGCCGGATTAAGGGGTTTGATGGCTAAGCCACGCAAATCAGGTTCATCAGGTAGCGAGATCATTGAGAACCCGATCCTGGCCAACTTTAAAGATGGCTTGAGTGTATTGGAATATTTTATCTCTACGCATGGTGCCCGTAAGGGTCTTGCGGATACCGCTTTGAAAACAGCGGATGCGGGTTACCTTACCCGTCGTTTGGTTGACGTTAGCCAGGATGTGGTTATTAATGAAGAAGATTGCGGAACACTTCGTGGCATTGCAACTTCAGCATTAAAAGACAATGAAGATATTATTGAAGCATTAAGCGACAGGATAGAAGGACGTATGTCATTGCATGATGTTTTTCACCCGGTATCTGAACAGTTATTGATCGCCGGTGGTGAAGAGATCAGTGCAGAGATGGCAAAACTGATCGATGAAAGTGGAATTGAAACGGTTGAGATCCGTTCTGTATTAACCTGCGAAAGCAAGCGTGGTGTTTGTGTAAGATGCTATGGTAAGAACCTGGCATCAGGTATGCTGGCACAGCGTGGTGATGCAGTTGGTATCATTGCAGCCCAGTCAATCGGTGAGCCGGGTACACAGTTAACCTTACGTACTTTCCACGTGGGTGGTGTTGCGGGTTCAGCTTCTGTAGAATCTACATTGCCAGCCAAGTTTGACGGTACATTACAGTTTGACGGTTTACGTACCGTGCATACAGAAGATGCCCAGGGTAAAAAAATAAACGTGGTTATCGGCCGTACCGGTGAGATCAGGAATATTGATGTGAAGAGCGACCGTTTATTAAATACATCTCATATTCCTTATGGAGCTATACTGAATGTAAAAGACGGACAGAAAGTTTCTAAAGGTGATATCATCTGTACCTGGGATCCGTTCAACAACGTAATTGTTGCTGAAGTAAATGGTAAAATTCATTTTGAAAGTTTGATAGAAGGTATCACTTACCGTGATGAAGCTGATGAACAAACAGGTCACCGTGAAAAAGTGGTTATTGAAACAAAAGATAAAACCAAATTACCGGTTATTATTGTAGAAGGTAAAGAGAAAAAATCATACAACTTACCTGTAGGGTCGCATATTGTGGTTGAAGAAGGTAGTGATGTTAGAAGCGGACAGGTTTTGGTTAAAATTCCAAGGGTACTAAGCAAACTGAAGGATATTACCGGTGGTCTGCCACGTGTAACAGAATTATTCGAGGCACGTAACCCAAGTAACCCTGCGGTTGTTTGTGAGATCGACGGTGTGGTTGCTTTTGGTGCCATCAAGCGTGGTAACAGGGAGATCATTGTTGAAGCAAAAGATGGTGTGGTTAAGAAATACCTGGTTCCATTGAGCCGCCAGATCCTGGTTCAGGATGGCGACTTCGTAAAAGCCGGTGCTGCATTGAGTGACGGACAGACTGCTCCAATTGATATCTTAGCTATTAAAGGACCATTTGCAGTTCAGGAATATGTAGTGAACGAGATACAGGAAGTTTACCGTTTACAGGGTGTGAAGATCAATGATAAACACGTGGAGGTTATTGTGCGCCAGATGATGCGTAAGATCAGGATCGAGGATGCCGGTGATACCAAATTCCTTGAAGGAGATACAGAGGATCGTTTAGACTTTAACATGGAGAATGATTACATCTACGATAAGAAAGTTGTAACAGAAGCCGGTGACAGTACTAAATTAAAATCTGGCCAGATCGTTACCCTGCGTGAAATACGTGAAGAAAATTCTGTACTGAGAAGAGCGGATAAAAAATTAGCTGAATTCCGTGATGCTTCGCCTGCAACTTCATCACCGCTGTTGCTTGGTATTACCAAAGCTTCATTGGGTACACATAGCTGGATCTCCGCTGCATCGTTCCAGGAAACCACCAAAGTATTGAGTTCTGCTGCCATACAGGGTAAAACAGATGAAATGCTTGGGTTAAAAGAGAACGTTATTACAGGACATCATATTCCGGCCGGAACAGGATTACGTGAGTTTGAGAACATGATCGTAGGAAGCAAAGAAGAATACGAACTGTTGATGACAACCAAGGAAGCGATGAGCTTTGATGAAGAAGAGTAAGAATCGCTGATTTATTGATTGTAATGATTTCGCAGATATTATAAAGTAAAGAGTCCCGTTTTTAACGGGACTCTTTACTTATGCGCTTTGTTTTAATAATTGCTGTATCCTTGTTCTTGACCGGTAGAATTGGGATTTACTGGTACTTTCACTGCAGCCTAATATCTCTGCAATTTCCCGGTGGTTATAACCTTCAATAACATACAGGATAAAGATCTTTTTGTATCCGGGGGGCAGGTTAGATACGATACCTGCTATTTCTTTACCGGCAAGTTTATCCAGTACACTGCTTTCTTTATCTTCAAAAACATGCTCAAGGGCTGTATGACGGGTGAATTTTTTGTTATCCCGTATATAGGTCATAGCTGTACGCGTTATAATTTTTCTTACCCAGCCTTCAAATGAACCATCACCTTTATACTTATCCAGGTTCCTGAATATTTTTATGAACCCTTCCTGTAATACGTCTTCGGCATCCGAGGGATTTTTTACATACCGTAAACATACATAGTACATAGTAACAGCAAACTGCTGGTACAGCATTTTCTGCATTTTATTATTCCCAAGTATCGATTCACTTATGATGAAAGTAAGCGGTATTACTTTATTATTTTCAACCTTATTATTCTCAGCTAACATTTTTGTAATTGTTCTTTATGGTAATTAATATTTTAAAACGGTATGTCCAAAACCGGTTTTGTTTTCAACTACGCTATTCAAAATTTCCAATCTCCTTGTGAAAATATTGGAGTTGATTAAAAAAAAACGTTTTTAATCAGCTTATTTTCTAAAAGGTGTGAATCATGTAAATCTGAATAAAAAATGTGTAAAAACAGGACTATAAAACTTATAAGTTCCGATTGCAATACAGTGCTTCTACTTACCCGTATTGATCTCATCACCTGTAACCGGCTTTGAAAATGCAGATCCTATATTTTGCATCAGGCTTGATACAGGCCCTTCCATTTTATTGGTATTGTCATCAAGCGTCTCATCATGCAACAAACGACCCATATTTAATGCCGGCACCAAATGCAACAGAATATCCTTTTTTTGATCACTTAAAAGTAATTTCACATCCTTAATAGCTGCATCAGCGGCCAGGTTTTCTTTTACAGTTCTTATTGCTTCATTTGCGATCGTATTCATTTCCGGCTCAACTTCTTCATAAGATCTGTTGCTATAATCAGAGATCGTTTGTATCACTTCTTCTTTATCAGCCTCAAAGAATTTTGTGATCCACATCGTGGAATTGGCCACCTGTAATATTTTTTCAGCACCCTCGTCCTTTTGTACAAACCTGTATAAACCCGTTAATACTGCAGGTAATGCTGCCTGGCTGAACTTATCTTCAGGCCCGTCTGACTGAAGCGTTACGGGATCTATCTTTTGTATTTGCGGGTACCCTAATTTTTTCCGGATCGTTTCTAAAAGATTAACTGACATAGCATTATTTTTTGGTGTATAAAGTATTTCCTATAATACAGATATATAAAACCATGCCAACAAATGACCAGGAACTGGCCGTTGATTTTCTTTTTTTTCTGGCACGGATTTAGAAGTTCATTATCAATATCTTTTGACCCTAAAATATTTTATCATGATGACTACACTAAGTGGGGTATTGGAAAAACTACGTATCCGCATGCAGGACAATGAATTCCAGATCACCGGGGAAGGCTTCTGCAGCCCTGCAGGAAAATTATATAAGCCCGAAGACCTCACTATTGTTAAGACCTATCGATTTGAAGGCGAGTCGGACCCTTCTGACAGCACCATCTTATATTTGATGGAAGCCAATGACGGGTTAATCGGGTACAGTATTGATGCATACGGGGTATACAGCAATCACGATGATAATACCTATGATGAATTCATCCGTAAGATACCGGTAAGTGAAAGGGATGAGCAAGAGCTCTTTCAGTAAAATGTAAGACCGTTAAGAATTAAAACGAAGAGCATTCAATAATCTTATTTTCATAAATGCACATTGTGTAGCATAGAGTTGGTACTTAATAATATCTTTGAATTTTTTGAAAGGGAAATATTCCTGGAGTATGTCTTCATATAATTTGTTGAAATACATTTCACAATTATTACAAAGTGCCACAATTTCGCCTCCTCTTGAAAAACTGGCCTGTTCATGCACATTCATTTCGATCCGGTTCCAGAGTTCATCGGAATCACCTGCAGGTACAGTAAGATTAATATCCTCCAATTGGTTCCTGATCTCTTCAGCATATTGTTTGCTCTCGACCGATAGGGCGATCATTGCTGTTTTCAGGTTAGTGCACTCGATATCTTCTGCAATGGTCTCAAAACCATTAGTTATCTGGCACAGAAATGAAACCAGGTTTTGCAGCTTATCTTTAAGTATCTCATTAACGCTCTCCATTGTTAGTTCCATGATTTTATTATTTTGAGGATTTAGAATCAGCAATAAGTCCGGCCCGTGTATTCTTTAATTGTATTTAGAACGGTCTTGATACCATTTACCTGCTGCTGTAATATCATTTTAACCGCATCATTGTCCTGGATCTGCGCAATTACCATATTGTAATTTCTAAGTGCATTCTCATCACTTCTTATGCATGCCTGTATAAGGTCTTCTTTTTTGCTAAAACGGAAACTGGTCTTTAATTCCATCCAGGTACGGTGTAACAAACTCAAAGTAACCTGGTCAAGAGGTGAGCTTGAACCCAACTGGTTAACCAGCTGCCGCAACTCGTTGCTGTACCTGCCCCGCTGATAGCCAAACCTTTCAAGCAGTAATGCCAATACTTCATCCTTCATTTTTTCAGAAGCTGTGAAATAGGCATTTTTTATATTTTCAAGCTTTCCTATAAGATAGTAGATGGCCTGGGCTTTGGTGTCTTTGATATTTTTCATTTTTTAAAATTTAGCTTTTATCAATATCAGCAGTTGCAATATCTATTCCATAAAGTACTGCCAAGTCAGGATCAGGTTATCAATGGAGTGGATGATCGTTGGCCCTGGCATTTCTCCATAAGATCAGAAGAACCTGCATGGTAAGCGAAAGTGAAATTATTAGAGTTATCCGTATAAAAAGAATTTCCCGAGACTTATTTTCGGTAATGTGTGAATCATGCAAACCAGGTATAAAATTGTACAAGTTTTACCGGCAGTCGCATTTATTTCACTTTTCTTAGCGCTATATTATTTAAAATCCCAAATTATATGCCATAAAACCGCGAGGCTTAAAACCTGGCAATTACTAAATCTACAGTCCTTTCAAACTGATAATAGTTACTGGGCTGGCCAGCCCTTTCTGTATCCAGCCTTTAGGTTCCCAGTTGTAAGCTGGATTTGAAATTTCCCCATTTTGGGTATTTTTTTTTACAACCTTAAACAAATTTGGATAAACCTCAAATGGTTGTAAGATCAGTTACACAAAGGGATAATTGTCGCTGACAACAGGAAAATTGTATTTCGTCATGAAAATGCAGCCAATGCTGTAATCGGTATTGCCAGATGGAATTTGTACTTTTATTTTGAGTTATGCAAAACGCCGCTTTCTTTATCAAATACAAACTACATCACCTCATTATCTGGATGCTGGTATTTGGGCTATGGTATTTTTTACGCTATGAAGGTTATGCTTTGCACCAAACGGCTTTTAAGGTTACCCTGGTCAAAGTAACCGACCTGGCCCTGATGGTTTATATAACCAACTATTTGCTGATACCAAAACTGTTGTACAATAGAAAGTATTTCTGGTTTGGAGTATCATTCATTTTAATGATACTGACCAGTAGTATCATTAAAATGAATATCCTTGCTTATGTTCAAAATAGCCCGCAACTCTTGGACCTGTCCGGAAATTTAAAAGAAAGGATCTATGATAATGTGATCCCGCATTTCTTTTTAGTTTTGGCGGGCGCTGCTTTTAAGTTGATGATGGATTATACAAAGATGCAGCAGCGCATGGTAGAAATGGCAAAGGAAAAGGCCGAAGCTGAACTGAATTTTCTGAAATCACAGATCAACCCGCACTTCCTGTTCAATTCACTCAACTCCGTATATTTTTTGATCGAAAAGAACAATACCGCCGCCAGGGGAGCCCTGCATAAATTTTCTGATATGCTGCGTTACCAGTTGTACGAGATGAATGATAATACTGTTTCGATAGAGAAAGAAATTCAATACCTGGAAGATTACATCGACCTTCAAAAATTGCGGAAGGATGAGCATTATGCCATAGAAATTAATTGCTCGCCGGAAGTTAAAGGATTTTCCATTGAGCCACTGTTGCTTATACCTTTCGTTGAAAATGCTTTTAAGCATATATCGCATTATAAGGAACAGCTTAATTTTATAAAGCTTCAGCTTACCGTGGATAAGAGTGAGTTTAATTTCAGGATAGAGAACTCTAAAGAACATGCTGAAAAACTAACCGAAAAACATTCAGGGATCGGGCTGACTAATGTAAAAAGAAGGCTTTCTTTATTATACCCAGATCGGCACAAATTGAGGATCACTGACGGAATTGATATTTTTACTGTTGAATTGAGCATTAAAATTTAAAAATGATGATCAACTGTATTATTATTGACGATGAGCCCCTGGCAAGAACAGGGCTAAAGGAATATATTGCTGACATTGATTTTTTTAACCTGCTGGGTGTATTTGACAATCCCCTCAATGCAACTGAGATATTGGGAAGTGGACAGGTTGATCTGCTTTTCCTGGATATTCAAATGCCAAGAATAACTGGTATTGATTTTTTTAAAACGCTCAAAGACCCGCCTGCGGTAATTTTTACAACAGCTTATCCTCAATATGCACTGGAAGGATTTGAAGTGAATGCGCTGGATTACCTGGTAAAACCAATTTCATTCGACCGTTTTTTAAAAGCCGCCCTAAAAGCAAAAGAATTTTTTGGGGCCAGGCAGGCCGATAAAGCAGCGGCAACTGATAGTACAGCAAATTACTTTTTTATCAAGGCAGATAACAGCCTGGTCAAAATATTTTATGCAGATATTGTATTTGTGGAAGCCTTACAGAACTATGTGACCATTCACACCACCGAAAAAAAATACATCAGTTACCTTACGTTTAAGTCTGTAGAAGAGTATTTACCTACAGAGGAATTTAT
>JBDSXS010000105.1:0-5484 GCA_039926045.1 Ferruginibacter sp. | reverse complement strand
CTCAGCATTGCCAGGATAATAAATAACATGACCGTGAATATTTGCCAGGGCGAATATTATATGGCTGCAGGAAAACTACAAAACAAAACAGGTATTTATTACGACACGGTTAAGACCGCTACCGGCTGCGATTCGGTGATCATAACCAATTTAACCGTTCGGGAAAAACCAGGCCCAAAACTTGGGGGCGACAGAAATCTTTGCTCAGGACAAAATATTATTCTTGATCCCGGCTCATTTAGTACATATCTCTGGCAGGATGGAAGTGCAGCGCCCAGGTACATCGTATCTGCACCGGGTACTTATATCGTTACTGTTACCAATCAATACAACTGTAAGGCATCTGCCAGGGTTATTTTCAGGAATACGGTGCCATTGCCCGCTGATTTTTTACCCAAAGACCAGGATCTATGTACAGGCAATGTTCTAAAAATAAATGTACCGGGCTTTGCATCTTATGCATGGAATACAGGAACATCAACGCCCGGGATAGATATCAGGAAAGCCGGCAATTATTATTTGACCGTCACCAATTTTGATAATTGTGTTGGAACCGATACGTTAAACATCCGTGAGATCAATTGTATTCCCATCGGCATACCCAATGCCTTTACACCCAATAATGATGGTAAGAATGATCTCTTTAAACCCGGTATCAATTTTGAAATAACTGATTATCATTTGCGGGTTTATAATCGTCTCGGACAGCTCATTTATCAAACCAAAGATCAGGGCCAGGGCTGGGATGGAAGGTTTAATGGCCAACAACAATCTTCGGATAATTATATCTACCAGATCAGTTTACGCAATATGGAAGGTAAGTTGTTTAATTATAAGGGGAATATTTTGTTGATGAGGTAAAGTAAAGCTTCCTATACATTTGAAATTATTTTGCTATTTTTAATACCTCATAGTTCTAATACCAACAATTAATCTGTATAACCGGTTTCTAAGTGAAAAAAATATTACCTGGTCTTTTTTTTCTTTTTTTTGGAATTAACTTATCTGGTCAAAACCTGAGCTTTGAATGGGCTAAACGTGTAGGTGGGGCAGCAACTGATGTGGCATATAACTGCGTTACAGATACATCGGGCAATGTTTACAGTATTGGTGAGTTTAGAGGTAACTTTGATTTTGATCCCGGCCCTGCTGTGTTTTTTCTTAATTCACTGGGAGTTACCAATACCTTTATTTTAAAACTTACTAAAACCGGGGATTTTGTCTGGGCCAAACAAATAAGGCAATTATCAAGTGGTGATAATTATGGCGGCAGTATTACAATTGATTCAGTTGGAGCGATTTATTTTAGTGTACAGTTTTGGGGTATTATTGATGCAGACCCAGGGGCGGGTATGTATGCTGTTGGAAGGATTTTATCTATTGGCGAGAGCATGATCACAAAGCTTGATGCTGCCGGTAACTTTGTATGGGCTAAATATTTTGGTGGGGCTAATTCCGGGATCAGCGATATAGTATTTGATAAGACAGGGTATATTTATGCAACTGGTTTTTTTCAGGGAACTGTTGATTTTGATCCAGGGCCATTAATTTATGGACTTACATCAAATGGTTTTGGCGATATTTTTATTTTGAAACTGACAAGTGATGGGAATTTTTCATGGGCAGAAGGTATGGGGGCTGCGGGAGGAGACTTTGGAAATTCTATTGCTGTTGATAACTTAGGTGCAGTTTACTGCACGGGATTTTTTTTAAACACAGTAGATTTTGACCCTGGGGCAGGTACATTTAATTTAACAACGCCTGGGACACCGGGTAATACATTTATCAGCAAGTTTGATCAAAACGGGAATTTTTTATGGGCGAAGCAGGTGGTTAGCTTAACCAGTAATTCATCCCGATCTCTAACGGTTGACAAAAATGATAATATTAGTTTAACCGGGAATTTTGCTGGTACTGCTGATTTTGATCCGGGACCCGGGATTTTTAACTACACTGCTTCTCTTGGAGATATTTTTATTCTGAAACTGAATACAGATGGTTTGTTTGTTTGGGCTAAGCAATTGACAGGCACCGGCAATTCTGGCGGATATGGTATCATTGCCGATCTGCAGGAAAATTTATACATCTGTGGCATCTTCACTTTTGCTGTTGATTTTGACCCGGGTCCAGGCACAGCAAACCTGGTATCTTTTGGAGGTTATGATGCGTTTCTTTTGGAACTGGATAAGACGGGAAATTTTGTTTGGGTTAAGCAGATTGGTGGACCCGGAACCCAGGATTTTGCGTCGCGGATCTGTAAGGATAATTCTGGTTGTTTATTTGTTTCGGGAGCCTTTGAAAGTACTGCTGATTTTGATCCTTCCCAATCGGTATATAACCTTACCTCAGCAGGTAACAAAGATGGATTCATAGTTAAATTTAGCGCCTGTGTTACAAAAACTTATTCCTCCATTATTGCTTCGGCCTGCGATACTTACACGTTGAATGGTATAACTTACAATTCAACGGGAATTTATACGCAAACCTTGCAAAATACAGCAGGGTGTGATAGTATCATAACATTGGATCTTTCAATAAATAAAAAATTCACTACGGTTAATAAAGATATTTGTCAGGGAGAAAGTTTTTTTGCAGGCGGAACTTTACAAACAACCTCCGGCATTTATTATGATACATTGATCACCTCGCTTGGATGCGACTCGGTAATCACTACTTTCTTAACTGTACACCTGATTCCCAAACCCGACCTTGGACCGGATAGAAGATTATGTGCAGATCTTTCTGCATCGATCTCACCTGGTATATTCAGCGGTTACCTATGGCAGGATAATTCAACACAACCAAATTATACAGTAAACATTCCGGGTATGTACTGGGTTAAAGTTACCGATGCCAACAACTGTTCAGCTACCGATACTTTAAATATCATTTCCATTGATACCATACCAAAGAACTTTTTACCACCTGACCAGGAACTCTGTTATGGCAATGTTTTAAGAATTTCTGCCGGCAGTTATTTTACTTATCAGTGGAGTACCGGTGATATCGGTGATTTTATTGACATCAAAACCTTCGGCACATTTTACCTTACCGTTAAAGATTGGAATTTATGTACAGGTACCGATTCAATAACCATTCAGCGTAAAGATTGTATTTACATCGGCATACCCAACGCCTTTACACCCAATGGCGATACTAAGAACGATATCTTTAAACCGATCATTTTCCAGGAAGTAAAGGCCTTCAGCTTTATTGTCTTTAACCGGTACGGACAAAAGGTTTTTGAAACCCATGAATATGGAAAAGGCTGGGATGGAACTTACAAGGGTAAAGATCAACCTGCAGGGTCTTATGTTTACCGCATAAAATTTACCAATGTTTTTGGATGGGAATATGTTGAAAATGGTTCTGTCCTATTGATCCGGTAGTAATCGCTGGCACCTAATTACCAACTACTAATTACCAATTCCTGACTCCCCATTCCCAATTCCCAATTCCTAATCTCAAAATTCCCATTTCTCCCTTATCTTTGCCGCCTAAAATTAAAACCCATTGGCTACCAAGTTTTCTAAAGAAACCTATTTATACTGGTACGAACTGATGCTGCTTTTGCGTCGCTTCGAGGAAAAAACAGGCCAGTTATATGGAATGCAGAAGATCCGTGGTTTTTGTCACCTGTACATTGGGCAGGAGGCAGTTGCTGCCGGATGTATGACAGCAACCACGCCCGATGACAAATTCATTACCGCTTACCGCGACCATGCGTTGGCTATTGCCAAGGGTATTACGCCTAAAACCTGTATGGCTGAATTGTATGGTAAAGCAACAGGCTGCAGTAAGGGAAAGGGTGGAAGCATGCACTTTTTTGGTGTGAAAGAAAATTTCTTTGGCGGTCATGGTATTGTGGGTGCACAGATAGGAACCGGTGCTGGACTGGCTTTTGCTGAAAAATACCGCGGCACCAATAACGTGGTACTTTGTTTTTTTGGTGATGGTGCTGCCAGGCAGGGCATGCTGCATGAAACCTTCAATATGGCCATGCTTTGGGATCTGCCGGTTGTTTTCATTTGCGAGAACAATCATTATGCCATGGGCACATCTGTTGCACGAACCAGTAAAACACTGGATATTTATAAAATGGCTGATGCCTACGAAATGCCCAGTGACAGTATTGATGGTATGAGCCCCGAAGACGTACACAATGGTGTGTTAAGGGCCGTGAACCGTGCAAGAGAAAAAGGTGGCCCAACTTTACTGGAGATAAAAACCTACCGGTACAAAGGCCATAGTATGAGTGACCCTCAAAAATACCGTACCAAGGATGAACTGGAACAATACAAGGAAAAAGATCCGATCGAGCATGTGATGAAAGTACTGAAGGATCAATACCATGTGCCGGATGGGGAATTTGAAACCATCATTGATCGCGTTAAGGCCGAAGTGGAAGAATCGGTAAAATTTGCAGAAGAAAGCCCATGGCCAAATGATGATGAATTGCTGAAAGATGTATATGTGCAGCAGGATTATCCTTTTATAATTGACTAACGATTTTTTAATTCTTAATTTTTAATTCTTAATTTTTAATTCTCAATAATGGCAGATAAGCAAGTAAAAACAGAACAGGCATCGATTGATGTTGTGGAAAGAGCAAAGGGATTTTGGGCAGCAAACAATAAAATGATCATGATCGTAGGCTCTATAGTGATCTTATTGCTTGGAGGATACCTGGGGTACAAGTATTTGTATAAATTACCAAACGAAAAAAAGGCAAATGACCTGATCTTTCCGGCCGAAAAATTATTTGGCCTGATGGCGGCGGGATCATCATATAACAAAGACACCGTGAACATGGTGTTGAATGGTGATAAAGCAAACGGCGTTACTGGTCTATTAAAAATAGCCAGCAGCTACGGGGGAACAAAATCGGGCAACAGGGCCGAATATATGATCGGGGCCTGTTACCTGCAGTTAAAGCAGTTTGATAAAGCCATCAAACATTTAAAAGAATTTGACGCCAACGGTGCAGACCAGATACAAAGCAAGGCCTATGTTTTATTAGGGCATGCTTATTCCGAAGAAAAAAAGACGGATGACGCTCTGGATTATTACACAAAAGCTGGTCATATTTCAGGTCTTGATGAAGCTATGGCTTCTGAAGCATTATTCATTGCCGGCATTTATGCCAAAGAAATGGGTAAAACAAAAGAAGCGACAGAACTATTACAGGAGCTGAAGGATAAATACCCCGCAACACAAAGGGTTGGTTCAGGTGAAGTTGATAAATACCTGGCTGCTTTGGGAGTTACCAAATAGTCGGGAGAAGGCAGAGTTAGGAGTATGGAACCGGGCTTATAACTTTTCTGACTCATGACTCATGACTCACGACTCAAATTAAGATAATGTCAATAGACTCATCAAACTTATATAATACAACAGGCATCCAACTACCAAAGGATGCCTGTGTTGTAATTGTACGCACCGAATGGAATGCTGCAACGGTTGATAAACTGGAAGAAGGTTGTA
>JBDSXS010000104.1:0-3198 GCA_039926045.1 Ferruginibacter sp. | reverse complement strand
TTGAACCTGCGGAACATAACAGGATTTATTTTATAAAAACTCTTTAATCAATGATCTCTAAAGTTCCCCCTTCAGGGGGCGGAGGGGGCCTTTAATGCGCCGCCCACTCTATCGTACTCAAATCAATTCCTTCCTTATACATTTCCCAAAGCGGGCTCATTTCCCTTAACTTTAAAACCGTTTCGCTTATTGCCTTGATGGTGTATTCAATTTGCTCATCGGTTGTAAACCTTCCCAATCCAAAACGCAGCGAAGAGTGTGCCAGGTCATCACCCAAACCCAATGCTTTTAATACATAGCTTGGTTCTAATGAGGCAGATGTACAGGCCGATCCGCTGCTTAAGGCAATATTTTTATTAAAGCCCATCAATAAACCCTCGCCCTCTACATGTTTGAAAGAAATATTGGCCACATGCGGTAAACGGTGTTCCCGGCTGCCATTTACATAGGCTTCTTCCAGTTTTAATAATTCAGTTTCCAGGTGATCCCTCAGTTTACTGATGCGTTTGGTATCTTCTACCATATCCTGCATACAAATTTCACAAGCCTTACCAAAACCAACGATGCCCGGTACATTTAAAGTACCGCTGCGCATGCCACGTTCATGGCCGCCACCATCCATTTGAGCAGTAACTTTTACCCTTGGGTTCTTACGGCGAACATATAATGCACCAACACCTTTTGGCCCGTACATTTTATGTGCTGTAAAAGCCATCAGGTCAATACCGTCTTTATTTACATCAACCGGGATCTTACCAACCGCCTGTGTACCATCGGTGAACAATAACACGCCATGTTTTTTGGCAATGGCACTTATTTCTTTGATGGGCATCACCACACCAATCTCATTATTGGCATACATGATGGCAATTAATATGGTTGTCGGTTTGATTGCTGCTTCCAGTTCTTTCAGATCGATCAGTCCTTCTGCATTTACCTGCAGGTAAGTAACTTCCCCGCCCGATTTTTCAATATGCTTACAGGTATCTAAAACGGCTTTATGTTCGGTTGTTGCAGTAATGATATGATTGCCCTTGCTTGCATACATTTCATAAACACCCTTTATAGCCAGGTTATCGCCTTCCGTTGCACCCGAAGTAAAAATGATCTCTTTTGGATCGGCACCGATAAGTTTTGCTACCTGCTCACGTGCATAATCAACAGCCTCTTCAGCCTCCCATCCAAACGGATGATTACGGCTTGCAGCATTTCCAAAATGCTCCAGAAAATATGGGGTCATTGCTTCCAGCACCCTTGGATCCATCGGTGTGGTAGCATTGTTATCTAAATAAATGGGCAATTTCAACATAAAATCAATCTGTTTAGTTTCTATTCTTAATAATGCAAATTTACTGTAAAAGGTTCTATTTTAGCTATTCCATTTGGGCGCCGGCCTGCATTTTACTTATTTCGTAAACCGGGGGCTGAAAATTAACTTTTATGCTGAAAACAGAACATATTGGTATTGCTGTAAAAGACCTGTCAATTTCTATTCCTTTGTTTGAAAAACTGCTGAATAGTCAGTGTTACAAGACAGAATTGGTAGAAACTGAAATGGTAAACACCGCCTTTTTTCAAAAAGGTGAAACCAAGATCGAATTGCTGGAAAGCACGGACCCCAACGGTGTTATAGCAAAATTCATTGAACGGAAAGGGGAAGGACTCCATCATATTGCTTTTGATGTTGATGATATAAAAGCAGAGATGAAACGCCTGCAGGCTGAAGGTTTTATTTTACTGAACGAAGAACCCAAACCCGGCGCCGATAACAAATTAGTTTGCTTTTTACATCCCAAAGGAACCAATGGTGTGCTGGTTGAGTTATGCCAGGAGCGGAAATAAGAAAAAATTTTGGGCTAAGAGGTCAAAGGAGAAAAAAGCTGAGCATTTAAATGTATTTCTCTTTCTCCTTTGACCTCTTGGCTAATCAACTCAAAAATGGATTATATTTTTTCTCTTCCCCAATGGTCGTTTCCTGCCCATGCCCGCTGTAAACAACCGTTTCTTCGGGTAAAACAAATAGTTTTTCCCTTATATTCTTTAGCAGGGTTTGATGATTACCGCCTGGCAGATCTGTTCGGCCAATACTACGGTTAAATAAAACATCGCCACTGATGATGAAATTTTGTTTGGCGCAATAAAAACAAATATGGCCGGGAGAATGACCGGGGGCTGCAATTACTGCCAGCTCATCTTCGCCAAGCTTTATGGTATCCCCTTCTTTTAGATAAATGTAGTCTCCTGCATAATTGTCAAAAGGCATATTATACATCAACCCTGATGTGGGCGCATAATCCAGCAATGCTTTCTCTTTTTCGTGGAGTTGAAGCGTAAGGCCATAGGTTTCGCCGATAAACTTATTACCGAAAACATGATCCAAATGACAATGCGTGTTAAGCAGCATCCGCGGCTTTAAAACACTCTGTGTAATAAAGCCTTTTAGTTCATCCTCTTCTTCGGGAAAATAGCAACCGGGGTCGATGATCACACAATCATTAAACTCATTATACAGTAAATACGTATTTTCCTGTATGGGACTGAAAACAAAGGATTTTACTTTTAACATTATAGCTTTGAAATTGTTTTTTAATGATTAGTCTGAATAAAGTAATTTTAGTACTCAATATCAATTTAAGTATATGGCGAAGTTCAGCAGAATATCTCTAATTTCCTTTTTCCTTTTAACCGGATCGTATTTTGTTCAGGCTCAGGTAAATTCGGTAGAGTTTGGAAAGAACAGGGTGCAGTATAAGAAGTTCAAATGGTATTACTATCAAACCAAAAATTTCAATATTTATTATCACCAAAACGGCGAGGAGCTTGCAAAATTTATAGCCCAAAGTGCGGAGAAAGAATTGCCGCAAATGGAAGCCGCAGCCGAATACAGTTTGCAGCGCCGTGCCAACATTGTTTTGTATAATGATTTTGCCGAAATGCAGCAAAGTAATATAGGGCTTGGTATTGATTGGCAAAACACAGGCGGCGGTACCAAACTAGTTAATAATAAAATGGTGGTTTATTTTGAATCCGATCATCAAAAATTACGTTTGCAGGTTCGGCATGGCATTGCACAAATTTTAACCGAGAACCGTTTGTTTGGCGATGATATTGGCGAAGTTGCCGGAAACCAGGCACTGCTTGATTTGCCCAAATGGCTTACCGATGGATACATGAGTTACCTGGCACAAAACTGGAGTA
>JBDSXS010000103.1:0-11506 GCA_039926045.1 Ferruginibacter sp. | reverse complement strand
TTGCCGCCACTTAATATTGTTAAGCGATTTGTATTGTTGGTAAATAAGTTCAATGTATGCGCTGATACAGTTCCGAATTGTGCCCCGGCAACACTGTTAACTGAAGATCTAAGTGTTAGCGCTCCTGTTTTTAGATCAATGCTGGTATTTTCCGGACCAACAACTTCTAATAATTGACCCGGAGTTGCTGTTCCAATACCTACATTGCCGCCACTTAATATGGTTAAGCGATTTGCATTGTTGGTAAATAGGTTCAATGTATGCGCTGATACAGTTCCTAATTGAGCTCCGACAGCACTATTAACTGAAGATCTAAGTGTTAGCGCTCCTGTTTTTAAATCAATGCTGGTATTTTCCGGACCAACAACTTCTAATAATTGACCCGGATTTGCTGTTCCGATGCCGACATTTCCAGCGTTTGATATGCGCATTCTTTCATTGGCTCCCGTATACCATGCGAACAGAATTGCTGTAGAATTAATTGACTGGCTGTTGCTGATATTTAAGTCATTGGTTTGGTCGCCCTCCAGGGCAGTAGTTCTTATTGAGCCTGCTACATGTAGTTTTTGTGCGGGTGTAAGGGTTCCAATGCCTACATTGCCGCCACTTAATATTGTCAAACGATTTAGATTGTTGGTAAACAGGTTCAATGGATGCGCTGATACAGTTCCGAATTGTGCCCCGGCAATACTGTTAACTGAAGATCTAAGTGTTAGCGCTCCAGTTTTTAAATCAATGCTGGTATTTTCCGGACCAACAACTTCTAATAATTGACCCGGAGTTGCTGTTCCGATACCGACATTTCCTGCGTTCGTTATACGCATTCTTTCATTGAATCCTGTAAACCATGTGAACAGAATTGCTGAAGAATTAATTGACTGGCTGTTGCTGATATTTAAGTCATTGGTTTGGTCGCCCTCCAGCGCAGTAGTTCTTATTGTTCCAGCCACGTGTAGTTTTTGTGCGGGTGTAAGTGTTCCGATGCCGACATTGCCGCCACTTAATATTGTTAAGCGATTTAGATTGTTGGTAAATAGGTTCAATGTATGTGCTGATACAGTTCCGAACTCTGCCCCGGCAATACTGTTAACTGAAGATCTAAGTGTTAGCGCTCCTGTTTTTAGATCAATGCTGGTATTTTCCGGACCAACAACTTCTAATAATTGATCCGGGGTTGCTGTTCCGATACCAACATTGCCGGCGTTTGTTATACGCATTCTTTCATTGAATCCTGTAAACCATGTGAACAGAATTGCTGAAGAATTAATTGACTGGTTGTTGCTGATATTTAAGTCATTGGTTTGGTCGCCCTCCAGCGCAGTGGTTCTTATTGTTCCTGCCACATGTAGTTTTTGTGCGGGTGTAAGTGTTCCGATGCCTACATTTTGTGCTATCAATGTTTGAGAATTTATGATAACCGCGAGAAGCATTAATTTTTTCATTGAGAAAGTTTTTTCAAGTAATGTGACACAACCAGAT
Source organism: Ferruginibacter sp. (assembly GCA_039926045.1). Lineage (GTDB taxonomy): Bacteria > Bacteroidota > Bacteroidia > Chitinophagales > Chitinophagaceae > Ferruginibacter. The sequence continues at coordinate 10,027 of JBDSXS010000103.1, read as the reverse complement.
TTATTTATTCCGCTATATTTTGACGTATCATATTCTGGCCGTAAAAAAAAGCTCCGGGACCATTCTTTTTCCCCCTGATATCGATAGTATGAGTGCCCGCGCCAAGCTGTGCGAGAAATGTACCGGAAATATGGCTGAAGGAATTGTTGGTGACATCTTGTGACACATCGAAATTAAAGACACCATCCACAAAAACCCCAACGCGACAACTTGTTGCAACACAACCTACACATAGCGCTGGCGAGAGGTGTACGTTAAACATTATGAGCGCTTTTGTGTTGCCAACTGTTGAGAAAGTATTAGTAAGTCCTGGTATAGCTGTCCATATATCATCCTGAAGGATCGATACTGAACTGCCTGTTACTTGCACAGTGCTATTATAAAGGCTATTTGTTGGTGAAACCCATGTGGGGGCCGATCCACCATTTGATTTAAGCACCTGACCACTTACACCTTCGCTTCCATTGATCTTAAGAGCACCAGTTTGGGTGTTCATGACAAATTTGAACCCGGCGCCCTGGGCACCATAAAAACCAACATAATTATCATTTTCCGCTCCAATAAATGCCTGGAGGTTTAAATTATCCATCGTATTCAACCAAAGCCCCGCAGTGTTCGTAATGTCTCCTCCACTGCGGATCCTCATCCGGTTACTTACATCGAGTATAAATGTAGGGCTGGTTAATCCGATACCCACATTTCCTGTATTTGAGATGACCATCCGTTTCAGGTTAGAGGTATAAAAATCTAGTCCATATTGATTGTTTGAACCGTTTGTACGACCTGAACTGATCGCTTCCCCGCTGCCGCCGCCGCCAAAACGCAAAATGTTATTGTCTAGAGTTCCATTGTTTGCATTCCCCTGGTCGATATTCATTCCGTTTTTTACACTCAGGTTGTTTTCAGGTACTGTTACACCTATGCCCACATTTCCAGCCAATGTGATCACCATTCGCTTTAACGCCCCTGTATAAAAATCAAGTCCATATTGATTGTTTGAACCCCCTGTTCGGGCGGATGTGATGCCTTCGCCGCTGCCACCACTGCCAAAACGTAAACCATTATTATCTAAGGTTCCATTATTCAGATTCGCCTGGTCGATATTCATTCCGTTTTTAACGCTTAGGTTATATTCAGGAACTGAAACTCCTATACCTATTTTTCCGTTTCCTTTAATACGCATATTTTCAGTGAAGGAACTGCTACTGCCATATCCAAAACCAATATCTGCACCGGTGACGTCAGTATGTATCTGTAATAAACCACTTTGAACACCGAAACCATAGTGAACTCCTACGTTTCCCCAGAGGGAGATTTTGTCCCCTAATGAATTGGCAAAATGCAAGGGGAAATAAGGGTCACCGTTGCCAATGCCGACATTGCTATTCTCCTTAATAATGAACCGTCCGCCAGCAAAGCCCGGAGCATCTACCTGTATATCCCCATAACCGCCAATACTTAAAGCCATACCGCCGGGTGTGGAAGGCCCTTCAATTCTTACCATGCCGTCCCCTACATGCAGCATGGATGTTGGCGCAGTAACCCCAATACCCACATTGCCCAGGCTGTCGAGCACCATTCTTGTCTGGTTTCCATTGGTACGGAACTGGAATCCCTTTATGGTGCCGATGTTATTATAAACAATGGTCCCATCGTAAGGAATACCCGGTATGCCAAATAATAGTCCGGTTTCTTTAGCGGCCGGACTTAATAAATTAATAAAAGTATGGTCGTTGCTTTCCACCGTTAGCGGAGCAAGTGAATAAGGCACAGCCCCGGATGCGCCGTTTTGTATATGAAGCTTAGATTGAGGAGCAGTTAAACCAATACCTACATTTTGTGCCAGCAGTGTTTGAGAACTAAATAGTAGGGTGAGAAATATTAATTTTTTCATCCGATAAGTTTTTTCAAACTTATAGCATTAATGAAGTCAAAACAAGATAACAAAAGTTATCTGCCACTATTGAATTAGTGGCTTAACTTTTAGTATTGAAAAAATTATTAGTCGGATCGGTATTATTCAAAGTCAGTATACAATAAATATTTCTTCCTTTTGACTTTAAATGCGGTAAGGCCAGTTTGCCAGCTTGCCCTTATTTCTGCTTCTGAATTACCGCCTTTAACCTGCTGCATCAATATGTCATTGCCTGCAAGCTTATTTAAGAAATTATTTTTCAGGAAGAAAGTATCCTTGCCAGGGAATAATTTATACGCATCGAGCAGGTACTTCAGTTGTATCTTATTGTCAACTTTTTTCAATACTTCTTCGTTAGTTCCATTCAAATTCCATCCATAACATACCAGGCCAAAGCACTTGCTGCTTTTTGCCCCTGCATTTGGATTGGGTGTAAAAGAAAATAAGTTACTGGGCAAAGATGGATGCCCAAAATATTGGAACGGCTTATCAGTTCCTCTTCCTTCACTTAAAACAGTGCCTTCAAAAAAACAGGTGGAAGGGTAGAGATAAATGCTCTGCATCTCTTTTAAATTGGGCGAAGGGTTGACCGGTAAAATATATTTCGTATTGTGATCGTAATTTTTGCATTTGATGACCTGTACATGAAAGGGGGTATCAACTGTTGGATCGGTAGTAACATTATATGCATTAATGGCATTGGCTTCCGGTGATAAAAGGTTTTCCCCAGCGAGCATTAATGCGTATTCCCCCACCGTCATACCATAAACAATGGGAATGGCCTGCATGCCTACAAAACTTTTGAATTGCGTGTCCAGTACCGGGCCATCTACATAAAAACCATTGGGATTAGGCCTGTCCAATATTAAAAGCGGTTTGTGATTCTCAAGCGCTGCCTCCAGGTAATATTGCAAGGATGAAATGAAAGTATAGAACCTTACACCCACATCCTGGATATCAAAAATCAGTACATCCACGCCCTTAAGGTCCCCGGGTGTAGGTTTTTTATGATTGCCATACAAGCTTATCACCGGCAATCCGGTCTTTTTATCTTTTGCATCACCCACATGTTCGCCGGCATCGGCATCACCACGGAAGCCATGCTCGGGCCCAAATATTTTTACCACGTTGATCCCCCGGCTGAGTAAGGTATCCACCAGGTGTGTACTATTTACCATACTGGTTTGGTTGGCAAAAACAGCTACAGCCTTCCCCTTAAGCATTGGCAGGTATACATTCATGCGTTCTGCACCCGTAATAACCGGGTTATTTGCAGTTTGCTGGCCCTTAACCAGGCAGCAACTAAATACCAGGGCAATACAGCAATAGGTAAATTTTTTCATGAAGCTAATTTCACAAAAACTTTTCATACGAAATCATTTATATGGTAAATTGCACCCGTTTTAACAGAAGCTGCCTTTTTTCTTCACTTATTATAAAGAATAAAACCGGTAGCAACTTGCATTAAAATATTGCAGGCAAACAATTTGCCTGTAAATAATAAATAAAAATCAAAATTATGAAATGAGCCATAGCAGAGGTTGAGCAACCAAAATGTTTATTGGCGAATTCTCCCGATAGCTATCGGGAACAAAAATCAAAAAAAAAAAAATAAACACATGAAACAGGTAAAAGAAGGCGATGTAGTAAAAGTACACTACACGGGTAAATTAAGTAATGGTGAGCAGTTTGATTCTTCAATAGGCCGGGAGCCTTTGGAATTTACAGTAGGCGCCGGACAAATGATCAAAGGATTTGACGATGCTATGCCGGGAATGAATTTGGGGGAGAAGAAAACGATCAGTATTGCGCCAGAAGACGGATACGGACCCAGGAGTGAAGAAGCGATCATTGAATTTCCAAAAGAAAACGTACCGGCCGATATGAAACTTGAGCCAGGCATGCCGCTTACCTTAAGTAACCAGGATGGTCAGCCCGTGCAGGTGATCGTGGTTGAGGTTAAGGATGATGTGATCATACTTGATGCCAATCATTTTTTAGCAGGACAGGAATTGATATTTGATATTGAGTTGGTGGAGATTGCGGAGTAATTAAGAATTAAAAATTAAAAATGGGCAGTTTGCGAAAGCGAACTGCCTTTTTCTTTCTTATTCCTTATTTTTACTTTTCACTTTTGAATTTTTTCTTTCTATGATCCAAATCAGTCCCGATAATATTGCCGACCGTTTTATGCGTTATGTAAAGATCGATACACAAAGCGATCCAACAAGTACTGCACATCCCACTACGGAAAAACAAAAAGACCTGAGCAAACTATTGCTTAAGGAATTATTTGGTATGGGCATTACCAATGCTACTACCGATGAGTATGGCTATGTATATGCAACCATAGCAGCTAACAGCGATAAAAAGAATATACCGGCCATTTGCTTTTGTGCGCATGTTGATACGGCACCCGATTGCAGTGGTACAAACGTAAAACCCATACTGCACCGATATTATGATGGAAAGGATATTGTGCTGCCTGACGATGAAACACAGGTTTTGCGCATGAGTGATTCGCCATATTTAAAGAACCATATCAATAGCGGTGTAATTACTACCAGCGGAACTACTTTATTGGGTGCCGATGATAAAAGCGGCGTGGCAGCTATTATGGAAGCGGCTTTATTCTTTATCCAAAACCCCGCTGTAAAGCATGGCGATATAAAAATTTTATTTACACCTGATGAGGAAGTAGGCCAGGGCACTGCAAAAGTGGATATGAAAAAGTTGGGAGCAAACTTTGGCTATACATTGGATGGAGGAGAAGCGGGGAGCCTGGAAGATGAAACCTTCAGTGCTGATGGGGCGGTGATAACCATACACGGCGTGATCGTTCACCCGGGTTATGCAAAGGATAAACTGGTGAATGCATTAAAAGTTGCAGGCGCAGTATTGGATGCGTTGCCAAAAAATGAATGGAGCCCTGAAACGACGGATAAGAGAGCAGGTTTTGTACATCCTACTGCCGTTAATGGCATTGCAGAAAAAGCAACTATACAATTCATTGTCAGGGATTTTACCCTGGAGGGTTTACAACAACACCATGCAAGACTTAAACAGGTGGCTGAAGAAACAGTTGCTAAATTTCCAGGCGCAACTATGGAATATGTGGCACAGGAACAATACAGGAATATGAAAGCTGTATTGGATGAACATCCGCAAGTGGCTGCCTATGCAGAAGAAGCCATACAAAGAGCGGGCTTAACGGTTAAAAAAGAAAGCATCCGCGGCGGTACCGATGGCAGCCGGTTCAGTTATATAGGTATGCCCTGCCCCAATATATTTACAGGTATGCAGAATATACACAGCAAACTGGAATGGATAGGAATAAAGGATATGGCCAAAGCTGCAGAAACAATTGTGCATGTGGCAATGATCTGGGAGGAAAAATCCTAAGCAGCACTGAGCGGAGTGGAAGTGGGCCCGGAGGCGAAGTGTTAAAACCACATTTGAAATTTCGAGCGAAGTCGAGAATATAGCTAACTATTCATTAATGATCCTTTCGGCAGCTTCCTGGTCTTTTGAAAATATCTTCACTTTTATTCCTCCAAGTGGATTAAGTCCGGCTACATCTTCATTTTCTATAAAAGAATCTATTCCCTGGGCTTTTAATTTTTCCTGTACTATGTTAGCTTCCAGTATATCACTGTAAGTGTACAAAAGAATGGTGCTGTCCTGTATCATAAAATTAAATTGAGGTCTGTATAATAATTTAATAAAAAATCATGCCATAAATATACGTTGGCTGCAGATACAAACTGTTGCAGCATTCCTGAAGAATATTACATCATTCACACTTAAAATTTATGGGGCTGCTTTGTGTACCATTCCGAAAAAAGCTCAAGTTTCGGCAGGTTCTCTTTTATCCATTCATTATAAACATCGCCTTTTGACTGTATTATATAATAGCAGAAGGCTTCTGCATGTTTATTGACAGCCAACTTATAAAAATAGTCGACGTAAAAATCCCACCAAAATCCTTTCTTATTTTTTTTCATCTCACCTAAAATAGTAAAGAACGAATTGGTGGTTTCTGCAAATAATTGGGGTGCCGTCTTGTTCTTATTGCTTTCGTTATATTTTGAAGATGATAAAAGGCCCAGCATCAACTCAGCCGTATAAAATTCATCGTCGTCTTTATTCTTACCGGGGCTGGTTATGGTCACTGATTTTTCCCCATCTTTTTTCACTCCCTTGTCCAGTTCTTCTTCCAGGGTCTTTAATGCAGATGCAGTTCTTTTGCTTTTTGGTTCAAGCAATAAAAAATTATACAATGCCAGGATACCTTTTGCACGTTTTTCCTGGGTAAGCATGGAAAGCGCCAGCAAAAAATGACTGCTTGCATGTGATGGATCTATTTTTAGTGCACGTTGCAAGGCATTTTCTGCATCCTTATATTGCTTTAAATTGAATGATGTGAGTGCCAGGTTATAATAGAGCAAATGATTGTTGGGATATTTTTGTAAGGCCTTTTTATAGGTTTTAATAGCCTCCAGTGGTTTTCCTAAAACATCCTGTACCGAACCCTTCAGTATATAAGCCTGGTCCATGTAATCTGAATTGATGGCGATCACAATATCAGCGTATTTTAGAGCGTTCTCATACTCCTTCAACGCAAAATACGATGATGAGATCTCATAATTCGCATGTGCCGATCTCTTGTTAAATACTAAAGCTTTTTTATAAACGTCTATAGCATCCGCATATTCACCTTTGTCATGAAGTTTTATTCCTTCATTGATAAGGTCAGTTACAGATCCCTGGGCAAATGCGCCGGTGAACAGGAAAATGAATGGCAGGAACAGGCCAAAGAATTTTTTCATGATAACATGATTATGAGTAGCGTTTTCCATTTTATAGGGTCAATTGGTTTCAAGTAACTTTCTCCATTTCTTTTTTAATTTAAATTTGTTTCTTGGATCATTGCAATAGGCCAGCAACAGTTTGGACGCATTAAGTTCAACGGTCAGCGCATTAGCAGCTTCAGTTTTATTTTCGAGGCTGTATTTAGCCATCGCTGCAATATATTGGCTCAATAGATTTGGAACACCGTTGATCTCTGCTACCTTCCCCTGCATATAAAAATTATAATCTTTCGTACCTGCCATCCATTTTGCTAAAAATTGTAATGCAGCTATACGGCCTGCGTTCTGTTCATCAAATGGGGTGGATAATAAAAAAGTTGCGGCAGATAATGCCAGCGGTTCTGTTCCCTTAAAATCAGTCGGTTTTTCAAGTTTGATATCCTGGTAGGGGTAGTGATCCTGGCACCAGGAAGTATGGCTGATCAATACAAGAACAATAAGGAACAAAAATCGATTCATATCAAAGTATTAATTGAATTTGCCGTTAAAAATACATAAGTTTTATAAGAATGCACCTGGCAGAATGGGACTACACGGTAGGGCTGTTGTCGTTTCTTTTAATTTAGCGTGATGCTGGTTAAAAGTGCGAATGGTCTGTAAAATAAAGTATTAGTACTGATACATCCCTTTCGGGCAATTAAAAATTTCAAATACATGCAACTGTTCTACTTTGGCTTGCGTCTCATATTAAAGTAAAGCTCCGTTTGAGTAAATTATTTGCGAAACTGATTTTTAACTCTAAATAAATAAACATGAAACATCTAATGAGGCCTGCATTTCTTAAACATGCCTTCCTGCTGTTTGTACTGGCGGTTTCTAATGCAATGGCATGGGCACAGGATAGTACTGTATCAGCTACTACCAACACATCTACCACTACCACTGAAACCTGGTATACAGCACCCTGGGTTTGGGTTGTAGGCGGAGCGGTATTAATACTGATCATTGTAGCACTGACAAGAGGAAACAGCGGCGGTAGCACCACCGCTGGTCGCACAGATAAGGTAACTGTCACTAAAACAACCAGCTCGGAGATCGAGTAGTTGGAATGTCGAATGGTCCTACAATAGGATGACGAATTTAAAATAATCCCGGTTGCTTCACGTAGCCGGGATTTTTTGGTCCTTGTTTCCTTTACTAATCCCATATAAGCCAGCTTTTGCATCAACTTATTTCAGGACGAGGCATGTCGTTTATAAAAAAAACCTTGTAACTACAAGGCTTTTTTTATAATTATTGTTTCAAAGGGGTAATTATGATTTGGAACTACTGTTACTACGCAACAGTGCAACCAGTAATAAAAGAAAAACGGCCCCTCCTACAATCCATACCCATGGCTGCATGAAGAAGTTACCATCGCTGTCAGGTTTTGTATTAATGTTTACATCAACCTTTTTGTCTTGGGCAAAACTGTAAAAAGAGAGTAGGAGCATGGTTACAAAAGCTGTAAGCTTGCTAAATCCTTTTTTTACAGGTGCTGACATGAATCGTTTCATAATTTTTGAGTTTTGTTTATGAGTGTATATACTTACTTTATTAAATATCGTGCCAATATGTTTACGATGGAGCTTTTATGAATAACCTGTTTCTGTGGATAATTTTCCACTGAATGAGTATTGATCCTGCACTAAGCAGGGATTTGCTTTTTATCCCTCACTTGTTTTAATTTGCCGCTGCAAACAATGCTCATGAACCGTATAGACAGGATCACTGCCATTCTTATTCAGTTACAATCCAAAAGGGTGGTAAGGGCCCAGGAAATTGCCGACCGCTTTTCCATCAGCCTCCGTACAGTTTATCGTGATATTAAGACCCTGGAACAATCGGGTATTCCATTAGCAGGGGAGGCGGGTGTGGGTTACAGCATCATGGAAGGTTACCGCCTGCCGCCTGTGATGTTCACCCGGGAAGAAGCCATCGCATTTTTAACAGCAGAAAAAATGGTGGAGAAATTAACTGATCCTTCTTCTGTTGAGCACCACCGCTCAGGCATGTTTAAAATAAGGTCCGTTTTACGATATGCCGAAAAAGACCTGCTGGAAGTTATGTCAGACTATATTGAAGTTGTAGAAAATCCTTACCTGCCTGCCAAAGAAAAAGCGCCTGTTCACCTGCAAACCATTCTTAAAAGTATCGCAGCGGGGTCAGTCCTGGATATTGGTTATTTTGCCAATCACTCACAGCAATACAGCAACAGGAATGTGGAGCCGGTGGGTATATTTTATTTGGGGAACTACTGGTACATGATCGCTTATTGCAGGCTCCGGAAAGATTACCGGAGTTTTCGAACAGACCGGATCAGTTATATTAATCTTACCGGTGAGCAGTTTGATAAGGAACACCCTTCGCTCAGGTCTTTCCTGGAGAAAATGAGTGCTGAAAAGGAAATGTTCACCATAATTATACAGGTGGATAAGACTGTATTGAAATATTTTGGTGACCAGAAATTTTACAATGGCTTTGTATCGCAAAAAGAAGTTGGTGATAAAATGGAGATGACCTTTGTAACGGCTTCCTTAATGGGGTTTGTAAAATTTTACCTGTTGTTTGCCGAGCATGCCGACATCATCAACCCACCCGGGTTAAAGGAAATGGTGAAAAAGAATATTGATGAGATCTCAAAAAAGTTATCTGGTTAATATCCCCGAAGCTGTCAGCCTTGCCTGTCCCGATTATTTCGGGAAGCCTGTCAAAGGCGGATCAGAATGATATTCGTCATTGCCACACATTCGACAAGCTCAGTGTGACAAAATAAAGTTTTTACTGTTGACATAGGGCTGTCACTACCCCGCATTTACTTTGTGTTATAACTAAAACAAATCATTATGACACAGATCTCATTATTTCAGAAAGAATTGGAAAGAGAAGCCCTCGCCACCCGTAAAATGCTGGCCGCCGTCCCCGAAGGTAAATGGGACTGGAAACCTCATCCAAAAAGCATGAATATGCTTCAATTGACCACCCACATTGCCGAATTGCCCACCTGGATCGGGATGGTACTCCACACCCATGAGCTTGATTTTGCGGGGATGGATTTTACGCCAACGCCGGTAAAAGACACTGCTGCCCTGGTTCAGTTGTTTGATAACAGCCTGGAAGATGCCCGTAAAAACCTGGAAAACGGAAAGGAAGATACACTGGATCAACCCTGGACGATGCGAAATGGAGAACAGATCTACAGCACCGAACCCAAGGCAGAGGTTATCCGCATGTCGCTGTCGCAGATCATTCACCACCGGGC
>JBDSXS010000102.1:0-11862 GCA_039926045.1 Ferruginibacter sp. | reverse complement strand
AACCCTGAAAAAATATTCATATCCGGCCATTCTGCAGGCGGGCACCTGGCAGCATTGGTATCGCTGGATAATAGTTACTTTGATAGCCTGGCAACGGGTAATCCAATTAAAGGAACAATATTAATTGATGCCGCCGGGCTTACTATGTATGATTACCTGCATGCAGAAAATTTTGAACAGGGCCATACTTATTTAAACACGTTTACCAACGATCCCGTTCAATGGAAAAAAGCAAGCCCTGTAAATTTTGTTCATAGGGGTATGCCGCGAATGCTTATTTACCAGGGAGGCAAAACCTATCCATCCATTAAAGAGGCAAATGAAAAATTTGTACAGGCAGTACAGCAATATGCACCCAGTACACCATATTATATTTTAAAAGGCAAAAAACATGTGCCAATGATACTGCAGTTCTTTTGGTCGTGGAACCCACATTATAAAACGATCATTGATTTTATGAATGATAAATAAGCAGGATAATTTTGCTGTATTTGTTGGTTGCTGCTCTCACTAGCCAAATTAATTAATGTCTTTGCCTTTTAATAATAATTGATCGTTCTTCTTCAATTACCGCCATTAAAAAAACAACAGAACCACGGTAAGCACAATACCCGCCAGTGTAAAATAAAGCCCTTTTTTAAAAATGCTGGTACTGGGCATGAACATCCAGAAAGAGGATATCACAAAGAACAGCAGGGATGTTGCGAAAAAAATATTCAGGTAATACAATGGATCCTTGGTACTTGCCTTGTGCAAATGGGTAAGTTTTTCAACAAATGGAGGCAATGTTTTAGTGGTATAGGTTACTGCACCCGTTTCCCTATTGTAACTGCCTCCTTTAAACAATTGCATATTGCCGCTAACAGAATCTATTTTCAGTTCGCGATTGCGTATGGCCTTGCCAAGTTCAGCTACAGGCAGACCGGGCTCCAGCTTCTTGCTTACCAGCTTTTCTTTTTTCAAAAAATCGGTATCCCTGAAAATAAGGATGGTGCCGCTGATGGCATACATGGCCATAATGCCTGCTAAAAAAAATCCGAGGTAACGGTGGTAGATACGCATCCTGTTATTGACAGTTGGCCTGGTGCTCATAATTTTATTTTTTTGCAAAGAAAAGCAAATCAAAAAACATAACCCCCGGAATAAGGAAAACAGTTTACAGAAACGGGAATTATCCCTGCACGTCCCCGGGTTCAACCTTGCCGGGCAAGTGCCCTTCGTCTTCTTTTTTATCCTGTACAATTTTTGGAATTTCTGCAGTAAAAATGAGGCCACTGGCAGCAGCGTGTTCAGCAGCTTTTACGGTATGTTCGGTAAGTATCATTTCTACTCCTGCAGTGCTTAACTCCATGGCAACTTGTTTTGCTATTTCCTGTTTTTTACCGGCAACCACATCCCGGATATAAATACAAATGATACGCCCCGGAAAATGTTTAACCACTTCCTGGTAAATACCCGGGTCCTGTTCGCCACTATCACCAACCAGTACAAAATTCAGCTGAGGGTAGGTATCAAGTATCTGCTTTATTTCGGTAAGCTTATGGCCCAGGTAATCTCCACTCATAAATGATTCACTTTGTAATCCAAAATCTCTCAGGAGTAAAGGCCCCTGCGGAATATTATTGTGATCCATATAATCTATCAAAAGGTCATACAGGTTCCATGGACTGCTGCTTACATAGAAAAACGGGTTGTTGCGTTTGCCATTACGCCCCAGTTGCAGCGAGCGGTAAAATTCAGTCACACCAGGAAAAGGCAGGCGGGTACGTGCATTGCCAAAAAGCACAGTCTTGCCCATGGCCAGCAGGTCGGTTGCACCTGTGCGTATGATGGTATCATCAATATCACTTATGATACCGTATTCTGCATCAGCCGGAGGGATCATCATTTCAGCCTGAACAATATTATTTGTAAAAGGCCCGGGTGCATGGATAAGCTGCAGCGGGATGCTGAGGTAAAGTTCTTCTGTTACGAGTGGTACAGCAGGCTGAAAATTAAAAACAAAATATCCTTCTTTATCCGAGACCGCCTGCTGCTGATCACCGGGTAAATTCAACTGCAGGGTAGCGCCGGGCACTTCATCAGTATCAAACCGCTTATACATATTCAGCAGGTTGGTAAACAGGTTATCGCCTTCCCTGGCTGGGATTATTTTTTTATCTTCCAGCACACGTCCACGTACATATATATGTTGGGGAGTGCCATAAGTTCTGAAAGGAACCACCTGTATCTTATCAATGGTGCCCAGCCTTTGCCGGAGACTGTAAATACCCTTATCAACCATATCATCAAGTTGTATAGCAGTATTCAGCAATTTCTTTTTCCAATTTTGCATAATGTGGCACTTACAAATTTTGAACCAATGCTAAATAAGAACCTTTTAATATTAAATGCAACGCAAGCTATTGTTCAGGTACAGGGAGTTTTATTGTTGGTTTGGAACCGGTACCGCCTGGTATTGACCTAAGTATTGAATATCCTCTTTGATATTGGCATAGGTTATATTGAATGGTAGTTTCCTGATCGTTTGTCCAGGTAAAACAACAAGTGATCTGTCAAAATAATGATCCGCATGGTTTGAAATGGCCCTTATATAAATTTTATTTGTACAGTTGTTTTTTAACCCGGGATATTCTACACGGCGTGTTTCGGTTTTATAATTGGATCCGTTATTATTATGGAACAGATCAGTGATGTCATATGGTTGTTGATATTCTTCCACCACTATATGGGTAGCCCGAACCAGGCAATTACAGGGAGTGAATTTTTCAAAGGCTTTTGCCTGGTGATCCTGGACTATTGCCAACTCAAAACCAAATTCCTCTGTAATTTTTTTAGAACCCCTCGCAGTTACATGGTGAAGTTCCATCAGCCCGTTATTATCCAGGATATAGGCACCTGCTTCTTTTTCATTATCATAATTACCAACCCTTAATCCGGTCAAAGTTTTAATTATGCCCACACCATGATGTTTTGCATTTATAAAACCCCCTTCATACTGGTACCTGCCTAAAACACCTTCATTTGAAATTGAAATTCCATATCCATTATTACAATCGCCGGATATACATGTTTCTTTGATCTCCTGTCTTCCTGCAAGTTCCCAAACCTGTGAATTTGATTGTATGGCACCGGCACGCCGCAATAAACTCCAGAGCGAATCAACGTTATCCTGGGTATAAGCCGGCATTGCAATAAATAGGACAGCAGGTAAGATCACCAGGATATATAAAAATGATCTCTGTTTCATATTGGCTATTTTTTATGCCTATTCAACTATCAGTTTTTTAAAGTAAAAAACATCCGGGTCAACCTGCAGCATTGTTTTGCTGGTTACTGTTATCCCTTTTTTGTCAACCACCAGCCGCTGCATACCTGCATCTGTAACGATATTTACGGGCAGGGCCATATCCACATTAAGCAGTTTAACAACATATTTATTTTCGTCGGTTTTCTTTACCTGTATTTCCAGTTTATCGGTAGTGTACAGGAAAAGATGAAATAGGGGTTGCAGGCTTTTGCCATAGGCGCTGCTGAAATGTTTTTCAACATCGGCGGTAACAACTGTATTATCATACGTGTACTTAGGGTCGGTTGCAAATTTTTTCAAGGTAGGGAAGAAGAGTTCATCGCCCATTACATAACGCAGCGTATGCATAAAAAATGCACCCTTACCATAAATATCGCCATAGTATGCGCTGTCAGAATCCACTTCTTCGCCCCTTACAACAGGCAGTGTGTTTTGTATACGCCAGGCAGTTTGCTGCATCCTTTTTAAATAAGCTGCTTCACCTGCAAGTTCTCTTGTTGCCATCGCATCGCCAAAAACGCAGATGCCTTCCTGTATCCACATATGTGCCCAGTCGCGGTTGGTTACTTTGTTGGCCCACCACTCGTGCCCGAATTCATGGTGCAGCAACCAGTCAAAATCTTTATCGCCAAGTTTTACGAACTTATATTTATTGCCATATGCAATATTGGTTTGGTGCTCCATACCCAGGTGTGGCGTTTCAGAAACAGCAATGCGTTCTTTTACCCAGGGATATTCACCAAAATACTTTTCCTGTATGCGGCATGATTGTTCAAGCAGGTCGAGTAATTTTTCTCCCATAGCCTGGTTTTGTTCCAGCACATAATATTCCATGGGTACTTTGTTGCCATCAATGGTTGTATATATTCTTTTAACCACCTTGTATTTGCCCACATTAAAAACAATACAGTAATTGCTGATGGTATAATTGGTCTTCCAGTGGTATGTTGATTTATTTTTTTTTGTTGTAACATTTTGTAATAATCCCGGGGCTGCTACTACCAATCCCTTCGGTACAGTAATGATCATATCTGCACCTTCATTGGGTTCATCGCTGGGATGATCTTTGCAGGGGAAATAGATTTTTGCGCCCTCGCCCTGGCAGGTAATTGCTATCCATGGATTTCCCGATGTATCATGCTCCCATTGAAAACCGCCAATCCATGGCGCTCTTTCGGCTATACCGGGTTTTCCACCATAAGCAATTTTTACTTTCACTTTTCCTGCTGGCAATTCCTGCGCCAATGGGATCTTAACCAGGTCATCATTGGTATGCATATAATTATTTGTCTTGCCATTTACCCAAACCTGTGCAATGGTAAGTCCGTGCCAGAGATCGAATAATAAAACGCCGGTTGACCTGGACAGGTTAAGATCAATTTCGGTGTACCCGTTTATTGTTTTTTGAATGGGGTCAACATCAAGCGCAACGGTGTAATGCCTGATGTCCATGATTGCCTGTTCCGGTTTCAGTTTACCGCCCGATCTGAGGTTCTGGGCCGCTACGCTGACCGAGGCCAGGGTTACCAGCAGCAATAAAGTTATACGCATGGTGAATGTTTTAGTGAAGTTAATTTAATTTTTAAATGTGCGAATACCTTTTGTACCTGTTCACCCCCGGATAAGAAATAAGATAAAATAAATTTGGAAATGTCAAATAGTATTTAGACATTTGACTAAATATACAAACATCGAATCTTAAAATTCATGAACATCGTATTCAAAGCACTGAATGACCCTACGAGAAGGAAGATACTGGAGATGCTTCTTAATAAGGACATGACAGCAGGGGAGATCGTGGAGGAATTCAATATATCGGGCCCAAGCATATCCCATCACCTCGACCTGCTGAAACAGGCCAAACTGGTGGTAGCCGAAAAGGAAGGGCAGTTTATTTATTATTCATTGAATACTACCGTAGTGGACGAGATCATGAAATGGTTCCTTCAATTCAAATCAAAAAAGAAATGATTATGGAAAAGTTCCTGAAAAAGATCATTTGGCTGATCATATTTATCCCGGCAATTTATTTAGCTGTTGAATGGGGTTCACTACCGGCATCAATTGGCATGCATTATGACCTGCATGGCAATATTGACCGGTATGGCGATAAGACCGAGTTGCTCACCATGATCCTGGCACTGACAGGGATGAACCTGCTTATTTATTTATTGTTGCCTAATATTTACAGGATCGACCCTAAAAAATATGCAGCAGAAAATAAAAGCAGGTTGTACCGGATAAGTTTTGCGGTGGTGGTATTTATGAGTGCAGTGCTGTGCATGATCATTTACAGTGCCGTCAATGGAAATATACAAACCAATACCCGTTTTATCATTGCGGGAGTGGGGTTGTTGTTCGCTGTTATTGGCAATTATATGCACACGATCAAACCCAATTATTTTGCGGGCTTTCGTTTACCATGGACACTGAATAATGATGAGAACTGGAGAAGAACACATTTGCTGGGAGGTAAATTATTTTTTGGAGGAGGTTTACTGATAGCGATCTGCAGCCTCTTTGTGCCGTTTGAGGTATCTATAATAATTCTGTTTGTAACGACCACCATAACCGTGGTTGTCACCTGTGTTTATTCTTACCGGCTTTATAAAAAACAAACAATTGATGCAGGTAAGTAAGGCATTTTAACATATAGGGTCACCCAGTCTCAAAAACGTAATACAAGATGTATTACAGCCTTATCCTGTATTTGGTAGTCGGCCAGTGTTTTTTCATCCTCTAATTGCTTTCCCGCATATATCAACCGCTGGTTGCCGGGAAGTATAGCTTCTTTATCCTGGATCTTTCTTTTGATGCTGATAATTGAATCATTGGGTTCCACTTTAATTTTAATGGTCTTACCGGTTAATGTTTTTATATAGACCGTATCAAAAAGAATATTCAGGCCTATGGATGTATTGATTAACTTACGGGTGAAGGCCATTGTATTAATACTCAATAACAGCAAAACAGGCACAACCAATAATGAAAATATTTTCTTAATCATATATTTTTATTTTCAGTAAAAGTACCGGTTGCTGTCAAAGAAACTATACCCTTGATTGGGTATAATTATTACTGGTTAACAAACTTTACTACATTAGATCTGCCTGCTGTACCAACAGCATATATCCAGTAAACCCCTTTTGTAAAATTTCCAACATCAATAACAACATGACTGGTTCCTGTAATTACATGCAGCTGCTTACGTAACAAAACCCGGCCAGTAACATCTGTGAATAAAAAGTCAATGGGATCAGCTGTTTTACTGAATAATCCAATATCCAAAGCAGCATTGACTGCGGGATTGTTCATCAACCTGATGTTGAGGGAATTTTTACTGTTTAAGAATATTATCGCAGAATAATGTACAGTGCCATTCGATTCTGCAATGCGCAGGCGGTAATAATTATTTCCGGGTAAAATATTTCTATCGGTAAAATAAAATGCTTTGTTACAATCAGCCTGGCGGGCGCTGATATACCCAATCGTATTAAAATGGACACCATCAGCACTTCGTTCAATAGTAAATACAATATCCTCATAACAATCAACCTCCCATTTTAATTCATGTACTGTTCCAACATGTTTGCCGGTAAAGTTTTTCAGTTTTACTGGCAGGATAACCGTTAATGCTTTATTGGCAAAATAAAAACTGGAAAAACTGCTGACATTTACCTGCAGGTAGTAATCAGCATTATAAGTACCAGTGGTTGCCGCAAGTGGATATGCTGAATTTCCGCCAATGCTTGTACAGTTATCATTATTCTTAAAAACATCTATTTCATTTACAGATGCAACACCGCTGGGTTGGCTCTGAGAATTGACAGCTGTTTTCAAAGAATCAAGTTCTGCTTTTAAAATATATAATCGCACACTCACATTCCCAGATGAAGGTTGGGTTTGTGGCGTGATACTGATATTACGGTTCAGGTATAACCGGTAGCTGCCATCTTCCCGGCACGGGCCTGTTTTGGTATATAAGGAAGTATTTACGATACCCAGGTTATTTCCATTCGCATTTATTTCTGCAGCGATCTTACCGGCACTGTCATAAACAGGAACCCAGGCATTAAAATTTGATCCATTAATAGTAATAGGGGGTAAAACCTGGCAGGATACAAGATTCCCCGGTGCAACCGCTGTTGGGCATGCTGTAAAACCTCCCGTAATTTTCCGGATCCGGTTGTTAGCATAATCCCCGATGTACATATTGCAATTCACTTTATCAAAATAAACCTGGTAAGGGGCATTTAACTGGGCAGTGGTGGCAACTATTCCATCACCGTTATATCCCCCTGTTCCGGTTCCTGCGATCGTACTGATCAGGCCACTGGTCTTATCCACTTTACGAACACGATGATTGATGCCATCTCCAATGAAGAGATTGCCGGTACAATCAAACCTGATATAAGCAGGCCCGTATAATTGTGCTGTGGTGGCAGCAATTCCATCGCCGTTATAACCACCTGTTCCTGTTCCGGCGATCGTACTGATCAAGCCGGTACTTATCGTTATTTTTCTAACACGATGGCCGCCATATTCCGCAAAATAAATATTACCATAGATGTCAAATATTATTCCACAGGGGCCATTTACCATGGCAGTGTTAGCAGGAATTCCATCGCCATTATAACTACCTGTTCCGGTTCCGGCAATAGTACTGATGATACCCGTGATCTTGTCTACTTTACGAACCCGGTTATTGATCCAATCAGCTATAAACATATTACCGTTAGCATCAAATGCTACATCATTCGGATTATTTAATTGAGCTGCGGTTGCAGGAATTCCATCGCCATTGTAACTACCTGTTCCGGTTCCTGCAACAGTACTTATCATTCCTGTTGTCATGGATATTTTACGGATACGATGATTAGACCTGTCAGTAAAATAAAGATCACCAGTCACATCAAAGGCCAAAGCCGAAGCAACTGATATTTGAGCACTGGTTGCGGCAATTCCATCTCCATTATAACCAAACACGCCTGTGCCGGCAATAGTGCCTATGAGGCCGGTAAGGATATTGATTTTTCTTATTCGGTAATTTATCATATCCCCGATATAGATATTTCCATAAGCATCTACTGCCAACCCCTGGGGAGCATACAATTGTGCGGATGTTGCGGCAATGCCATCACCATTATAACCAGCGGTACCTGTACCTGCAATGGTTGTTATTAGCTGGGCATTGGAGAGCTGGGGAAAAAGGATAAAAAAAAAGATCAGTAACCTGGCGGGTAATTGTATTACAGAATTATATCGGTAAAGCTTTACCATAAAGCAGCATGTAAAAATGGCTTCTATAAAATTATCATTTTTATCCGGATAAAGTGTTTTTTTCAGCAACTCTTGCAATACCACTTCCGGATGGTACAAAAGAAAATATAAAGGCATTGAAATTTTATACAGACAAATGTTAACAGGGATACCCCAAAAAAAAGGCCCGTCTATAACGGGCCCCAAAAACAAAAACTAAAATTATTTCATTGTATCCTTCTTCATCGAGGTTGAATCGGAAGGAGTGTTCATCATTGGCGGCTTTCCTTTGCTCATCATCTTCATCATGTCCCTCATGTCTGCAAAGCTCCAGTGTTCAGTGACCTTGCCATCTTTAAATTTACAAACTTCAATTGCCGACATAGTAACTTTGTCACCGGCCTTAGATCCCATCATGTCTACTTTCATGGTAGATGAATATTCTCCCCAGCTCATCACATAATCATCATCAGCAAATTCTTTTACGATGGTGCTTTTATCATTTTCCGTAGCACCAGCCATCTTTGCCATTTCGGCTTTTATATTGGCCAGGCCCTTTATCTCGCCCTCCATTCCGGCATGGTCAACAGCATCTTCAGTAATATAATCGCCTACCTTACTGAAATCTTTTGCTTCAAAAGCTTTTTGAATCCCATGCATGGCATCCAGGTTCTTCTTAGCTGTTGCGGACATTCCTCCTTCATTGCTGTTACAGGAAATAATAAAAATGCCAAGCATCAGGATTGGCGCAAAAAGAAATTTTTTCATATTTTTTTAGTTTTAGTGATTAAATAATGAGTTGAGCGCATGAAAACGAGTGTTAAATTATAAAAAAAATCAATAATTTCATATCAAATTTTTTCCCGCTCATTGATAGAGTAAATATTTTTTCCGCATCTCTTTGTATTCACTTAAACCAGGTTCCCAGCTTGCCCGTATGGCAGCCTCGGGTACACCGTCAATGATCTGCTGGCGGAAAAGCCCCGAACCGGTCTGGATCTCGATATTATTCATCTGTTTGCTCAGCTTCGAATCGAAGAATTTTTCTTTATAAGGGTGGGCTTTATACAATTCCATGATCCATTGCAGGTTTATCTTCCCGCTTTTTCTTAATAGTTCTGTATCATAATTGCGCAGGTCAAGCCCGTAACAAATTTCGTTCATGAATAAAGGCGTTTCGGCCATGCCTTTAATACCCGTTGGTGTGTAAGAGAATTCATAAATGCCTTTCAGTTCCGGACTGCCCAATACAGTAAAAGGAAAATAAGTGCCACGTCCGTGGTTAACATAAACACCTTCAAACATACAGGTAGAAGGGTAGAGTAGTATGGCCTGCTGTGTATTTAGGTTGGGTGAAGGGCTTACCGGCAGCGTATAACGCATGTCATGAGTATAATTGGCTACCGGGATGATCTTAATATTGCATTTTACTTTATTGGTAAGCCAGCCTTCGCCGTTAGCCATTTGTGCAAACTCGCCAACTGTTAGTCCATGCGACATAGGTATGGGAAACATACCGATGCCTGACTTGTATCTCATATCTAAAACAGGGCCATCAATTAAATAACCATTGGGATTCGGGCGGTCAAGTATTAATAATTCTTTGTCGTTCTCATAACAGGCTTCCATCAGTCTTGACAGGGCATTGATATTGGTATAAAACCGAACACCTACATCCTGCAGGTCATACACAACGATGTCTACATCAGCAAGATCAGCTTTTGTAGGTTTGTTCTTTGCACCATACAGCGACACTATGAGTATGCCGGTAGCAGCATCAATCTCATCTGATACATGATCGCCGGCACTTGCTTTACCCCGAAAACCATGCTCGGGCCCAAATACTTTTACAATATTAACGCCCAGTTTTTTCAGGCTGTCAACCAGGTGTGTATGGCCAATGATGGAAGTTTGATTGGCGAGTATGGCAACTCTTTTTCCTTTTATATACGAAAGATATTTTTCTGTTTGGTCAGCGCCTGTTTGAATATTGTTTCCCGTTTCCGCATTTGTTTGAGCCGTTTTTTTTGGCGCGGTACAAAAACCACAGGCCAGGCAGGTTAATACAAAAAGTAAAGATCTCATGTTAATAATGATTAGTTACTATAAATATAGAATAAGCATTTACACAAACCGCTTTTATAAAAAAATAGCCGGATCTGTCGCTGCGCATTAATGCATGTGCATAACCTGAGGCGCAGCTTTAAGTTTGATCGGTTTAATGGCCAAAGGCTCTGCTTCGGGTTTGCCTTCTGTAATTTTAAAAAACTGGTTGGGTTTAATATTGTTGTAAACCTGTGTGATGCCTGACGCAGGCCAGGTGATCTTTATTTCGTCGATCATTTTGGCTGTACCTATACCAATACTTTGCCGCAAAGGTGAGCAACCAAAACTTCCGCCCGAGTTCACTTCCCGGTAAATGATCCTTTGTTTGCCATTCTCTGTAATGGCTACCGTAATTTTTGCACCAACGCTTTGCCTGTTAGACCTGGTACCTTCTAATTTTAAATTGATCCAGTTATTATTACCCTGGCCGGGATTATAGAACAGTGCCGTATTGTATGCATCGCCGATAAAGGCACCTCCCAGGTCCATGGCAATATCCTGGGTGCCGTTATTATCAATATCGGCAAATGAAACAGCATGGCCTTTTTGTAAATTACCAACCCTTGCTGCATTGGTTACCTCCACAAAATTCTTTCCATCAACATTTTTATATAATCGGTTGGGAATAATGGATTGATAACTGGGATTGCCCGTGCCTAAATAAAGATCCAGAAAACCGTCATTATCAATATCGCCAAAATTGGAACCCATTGAAAATACAGTTTGATTGACATCCATCGTTGCTGTGACATTGGTGAATGTGCCATTCTTATTATTGAGGAACAGCATTATTTTTCCGGCCGGGTCAGCAGAAGGGGTAATGGCTTCTTTGGCTGCGTAATAAGAGAGAGGGCGGTCAAATTCATAATTGCACATAAAAATATCCAGCCAGCCATCATTATTAAAATCAAAGAACCAGGTAGGAAAAGTGCGGTACTCCGAATTGGCAAAGCCGGCTTCGTTTGAAACTTTTTTAAATGAAAGGCCTTGTCCTTTACCGCCCTCGTTGTGCAACAGCACTTTTTGTCCATCAAGGGTTGAAACAAAAATATCTGCCCAGCCATCATTATCATAATCACCGGAAGTAACGCCTTTTACATAGCCAACAACCTGTAAACCTATCGAAGCAGCCATATTGCTAAATGTGCCGTTCTTATTATTGATGAATAATTCGCATGGGTGAGGAT
>JBDSXS010000101.1:0-15631 GCA_039926045.1 Ferruginibacter sp. | reverse complement strand
GGCAGCCTTATCAATTACACCAGATAGACATGCGCCGTAATGGCACAGGAGTTTATTATGTTGTACTGAGAGAGGCGAACGGAAATAAAATTAAAACAGGTGAGGTTGTTGTAAGGTAATCTCAACGTTAATATACTGATCCCGTTTCGCTTTACACGAAACGGGATTTTTTAATATTTGAAATTGCAGTTAATCTATATCCACTTGATTAATTTTCATAAAAAATGGCTAACTTTAGCTCCATTTTTTATTTGAAAAAACCAATAACTATATATTTCTTAATACTGCTGTTCTTAAACCAGATCGGTTGTATTTACACCACCTCCGGATTTAATGCAAAAAAAATAAAACTTAAAACTTATGAAGCGATTTTTAAACGTATGGATTGCCTTTTCTTTAGTGCTCGCAACTTCCTTAACTCTTTTTACGGGATGCCGTGAAAACAGGGCTGGGGAAGGAATGGAAGAAGAGTATGATAAGTATGACGGGCCGGATAAGGCAATTGAATTTGAAATAGAAAGAACCAGGGATCTCTCAACAGGAAAAGTTCCATGGGAAAAATTACGAATTGCCATTGAAGAAACCGAGGAGGCAAAACGTTCTGCAAACCTTATAGCCGCTTTATCATGGATCGAAAGAGGTCCGGATGGTGATTTTACAATTGGTGGTAACCCCCGTGCCCCAGGTGCACAAACCGGCGGCAGGATCAGGGGTTGTATGATCGATTCACTTGATGCAACGCATAACACGGTTTGGGTTGGTGGTATTGACGGCGGTTTATGGAAAACAACCAATATTAACAACAGCCCTGCCAACTGGGTTTTAATAAATGATTACCTGGCTAACCTGGCTGTATCTGCTATTTGCCAGGATCCCCGCCCCGGTTTTCAAAATATCATGTATTTCTGTACGGGAGAATCATTCTCCAACGCTGATGCCGTAAGAGGTGTAGGCGTTTTTAAAAGTATGGATGCCGGTGCCACCTGGAATTTTCTTCCCAGTACCAGTGCATATCTTAGTGGTACCAGGATAGTTTGCGATTACCAGGGTAATGTTTACCTGGGAACCCGCAATACAGGTTTAGTACGCTCAACAGATGGCGGTACAACATGGACAACCATCACACCTGCTGGTTTAGGCGCAAGTGTATGTGACCTTGAGATCAGTTCAACCTCGGGCCCTGCAAGATTACACGTTGCAATAGGTATCTTCAGTGCTTCGGGTTACAGTTATACCGATATCCCTGCAACAGTTACTTCCGGCTCGGGATGGACTGCACCAATAACTCCCTTTACAACTTTTAGCCAAAGAACAGAATTGGGCATAAGCGGAAATAATTTATACGCCTGCCCTGATAACGGAAGTCACCAGGTGCCTACGATCTGGAAATCATCTGATGGTGGTACCAACTGGACACCTGTAAATGCCCAACCTTCCGGAAGCTGGGCAAGTGGCCAGGGCTGGTACTCCTTATCATGTGGCATTAATCCTTCCAACCCCAACGAAGTTATTGTTGGGGGCTTAGATACCTGGAAATCTACCAACGGGGGAGATTCCTGGACGCAACTTTCGGGCTGGGCAAGCGGCGCTGCCAACTTCTACGTTCATGCTGATCAACATAATGTACAATGGTGGGACGGTGGTAATAAACTGATGTTGACCAATGATGGTGGTGTTTGGTTTTCAACAGATGGTGGTACAACAAAAACTGACAGAAATAAGGGCTTGCGCTTAAAACAATTTTATTCTGTAGCCATTCATCCAACGAAGCCAAACTTTTTTATTGCCGGTGCACAGGATAATGGAATGCATCGCCTTGATCACCCGGGCTTAGACAGCTCTGCTGAAGTTGTAGGTGGTGATGGCTGTTATTCTGCCATTGATCAAAGCAATGGTAATTTCCAGTTTGGATCATACGTATATAATGTTTACCGCAGAAGTACAAATGGCGGAATAAACTGGACAACGCCTGTAAATAATCAAAGCACAGGCAGGTTTGTTAACCCCTGGGATTATGACAATAATAATTTTAAGATCTATGCCTGTAATACGGCAGGTAATTTCCTGCGCTGGAACGATCCCCGAACCGGTGGTTTCACTGAAGTAGTTTCTGCAAGTTCGTTCAACGGCCAGAATGTTTCA
Source organism: Ferruginibacter sp. (assembly GCA_039926045.1). Taxonomy (GTDB): domain Bacteria; phylum Bacteroidota; class Bacteroidia; order Chitinophagales; family Chitinophagaceae; genus Ferruginibacter. The sequence goes on along the minus strand of JBDSXS010000101.1, from coordinate 13,489 downwards.
GCTGTGCATGTATCACCATATACAGCTAACAGGGTTTATTTTGGAACCGGTAACGGCACTATATCACAGGTCGATAATGCTGATGTGGGAACATCCATTGCCGGTACTGCAATTAACAGTGGTGCCGGTATGCCTTCAGGCTATGTTAACTGTGTTGTTACCGGCTCTGATGACCAGCATTTAATGGCCTGCTTTACCAATTATGGTGTACAAAATGTTTGGGTAACATCAAATGGAGGCACAAGCTGGACAGCTATTGATGGTAACCTGCCTGATATGCCGGTAAGGTGGGCGTTGTTTCATCCTGACACGGACACCAAGGCATTTATTGCAACCGAAACGGGTGTATGGGAAACAGACCTGATCAATGGAGCAGCTACTGTATGGAGTCCCAACAATACTTTTCCGAATGTAAGAACCGATATGATTAAATACCGTAGTGGAGACAGAACAATAGCTGCAGGAACTCATGGCCGTGGTATATGGTCGGCCACAGTACCCAACGCTACCTGTACACCGGTATCAATTACAACCAATCCATCAAATTCAACAACCTGTGTAGGCAACAACACCACATTCTCAGTTGTTGCTGCAGGTACTGCACCACTTGGTTATCAATGGCAGCTTAGCACAGCAGGTGCAGGAGGCCCATGGAATCCGATAAGCAATGCTGGTGTTTATAGTGGAGCAACTACTGCAACATTAACTATCACCGGTGCACTCCTCAGCATGAACACCTATCAATACCGGGTTGTAGTAACGGGTAACTGTGCGCCTTTAACAGCAACGTCAACCCCGGGAATTTTAACCGTTAATACGGCTACTGTAATTAACAACCAGCCTGTAAATAGTACCATTTGTGCGGGTGCAAATACATCCTTTAGTGTAAATGCCACAGGTACATCTGTAACCTATCAGTGGCAGGTAAGCACAGCAGGTGCAGGCGGCCCATGGACCAATTTATCAAATGTTGCGCCGTATTCAAATGTTACTACAGCAACAATGAACATAACCGGAGCCACTGCAGGAATGGATGGCTACTATTATCGTGCTGTGGTGAGCAGTGCCTGTGCTGCTATAAATTCAACTGCAGCTTTACTCACAGTAAACTCGGCACCGGCTATAACTTCTAGCCCGTCAAATACCAATGTGTGCGCCGGTAACTCAGCAACATTCAGTGTTACTGCAACCGGTGGCGGCCTTACATATCAATGGCAGGAAAGCACTACAGGCGCCGGTGGGCCATGGAACAATTTAACCAACGTGGCACCTTATTCGGGTGTATTAACGCCTACACTTACTATTAATCCAACAACAGTTGGAATGAATAATTATCAATACCGATGTGTTGTAACAGGTACCTGTCCTTCCCCGGCAACATCTGCCCCTGGTATCCTTACTGTAGGAACAGCCTTGACAATAATATCGCATCCTGCTAACTCTACGGTTTGTGCAGGTGCAACAACAAGTTTTGCTGTTAGTATTAATGGAACAGTAATAACTTATCAATGGCAGGAAAGCACTTCAGGTGCAGGCGGCCCCTGGAACAATATCAGTAATGGAGGAGTTTATAGTGGAGCAAATACTGCAACACTCACACTTACCGGCGTACTGGCATCCATGAATACCTATCAATACCGTTGTGTAGTAACCGGTAGTTGTCCGCCGATAAATTCTAATCCCGCAATACTAACAGTTAATACGGCACCGGCAATTAGCAGCCAGCCTGTAAATTCAGCAGTATGTGCCGGAAGTTCAAGCAGCTTCAGTATTAATGCTACGGGTACAAATATTACTTACCAGTGGCAGCTTAGTACTACCGGTTGTGGTGGGCCATGGACAAACCTGGTAAATGGCGCACCTTATTCAGGTGTTACCACAGCTACGTTAACTGTTAATCCTACAACAGCCGCCATGAATGGCTATGCATACCAATGCGTAGTTACAGGAACCTGTGCTCCGGCAGCAACTTCAACTTGCGCAGTATTAACGGTAAATACAGCAATAATTATTACTGCTCAACCAGCCGCCTCAACATTATGTGCAGGTGCCAATACTTCATTCACAGTTGGCGTTACGGGCACTTCACCAACCTATCAATGGCAGGTTAGTACTACTGGCGCCGGTGGACCATGGACAAATATTACCAATGGCGGTGTTTATTCCGGTGCAACAACAGCAACTTTAACCTTAACCGGTGTAACAGCAGCTATGAGTACATATCAATATCGTGTTATTGTTAACGGCGCTGCACCATGCGGATCGGTAACTTCAAATGCAGTTATTTTAACTGTTAACACAGCTCCAGTCATTACAACACAGCCAATTGCAGGTTCCACCATTTGTGAAGGCCAGAATACTTCTTACAGTGTTGCAGCAAACGGTACAGCATTAACTTATCAGTGGCAGGTAAGTACTGATGGCGGTACCAATTATTCCAACCTGGCCAATGGAGGTGTTTACTCAGGAGTAACTACTGCAACGCTGAATATTACAGCAGCAACGGCGGCAATGAATACTTATCGTTACCGTGTTATAATCAGTGGTACCTGTACACCTGCTGTAACAAGTACAGCAGCTATACTTACCGTGAATTCAGCTATCACAGTTACTACAGCACCAGCTGCAGCTACTATTTGTGCAACGGGTACAACCAGTTTCTCCATTGTTGTTGCGGGCACTTCACCTACTTACCAATGGCAGGTAAGCACTGCAGGTCCCGGTGGGCCATGGACAAATATTACAAACGGAGGTGTTTACAGCGGAGCAACTACAAGCACTTTAACCTTAACCAATGTTACACCTGCAATGAATGGTTATTTATACAGGGCTGTTGTTAATGGAACTGCTGCCTGTGGTTCGATCAATTCAGTAGCGGCAGCTTTAACGGTTAGTGCGCAACCTACCGTTTCATTGTCGGCATCACCGTATATCAGATTGTTACCGGGCAGAACCACAACCATAACTGCAACAGTAACTCCTTCTACAGGGTTTACAACCGTATGGACCTGGAGTGGAGGACCGATCACTGTTGTAGGAAATGCATATACCGTTGATGTTAATCACCTGGGTACTTATACCGTGGTGGCTACTATTGGCTCCTGCACTTCGGTTCCGGCAACAATAACTATTTTAGACTCTGCGAGCAATAAACTATGGATCTATCCAAGTCCTAATGATGGAAGATTCACAATTTCATACTACAGTCCCGGAGCTTCTAACAGCAACAAGACAAGTCAGAGTATAACCATTTACGACAGCCAGGGCAGAACAGTTCTTAAAAAGAGATACGATGTTACTCAGCCATACCAATTACATCATATGGACCTGCGTGCGTTTGGCACAGGTGTTTATTATGTTGTATTGAGTGAGGCTAATGGAAATAAAATTAAGACAGGTGAAGTTGTTATAAGATAATTTCAAAACTGTTTTCGAATTAAAACCCGTTCAATTAAAAGTTGAACGGGTTTTTTAATTTCACTGTCAGCCTGAGCTTGTCGAAGGCAAATAAAATTATTTATTCGGATAACTGCTGACATACTTATTCCCTTTCACATAAAAGCGATACGGTAATAATGCAGCTTCGCCTGCACTCTCTACACCAATGCGACTGCTTATTCCTATTAATTCCTGTTGAATTACAAATCCATCATCGGCAATATAAATTTCTTCCTTACGCAAATAAACTCCCGAATTGATCTTGGAAATTCCCAATGCCTTTGCTGCATTGCCCGGCCCTTTGGTTAAACTGTGATCCGGTTTTATTTTGCCCGTCCTCTTCAACATGGTATCAATACCGGTGATCGGTTCTACAGCCCTGATCAAAACAGCATCGGGAATATCTTTTGCATTGGTCACTACATTAAATAAATGATGCATCCCATAACAGATGTATACATAAGCCGTGCCTGCAGGCGCATACATGTGTTCATTACGTGCAGTACGTTTGCCACCAAACGAATGAGATGCCCTGTCCGTAAGCGCAACATAGGCTTCAGTTTCCACAATTCTTCCCGAAGTAATAACTCCATTAAAATTTGTAACAATAATTTTCCCGATCAATTCTTTTGCTATTAAAACAACATCGGTCCTTACATAAAATTGAATAGGTAATTTCTTCATTATAGTATTAACTTTAAAGCTAAAATGCAATGTACAACCAATAGGCAATGAAATAAAACATGTTAAAAGAGATCATCACTGCTATACAGGCTTATTACCACACCCACCGCTTTATTATTAAGCACCGGTTATGGAAATGGATATTTATACCCGGTATCATTTATGCCATTCTTTTTAGCGTGGGCATTTATTTATTTGTGGTTTCGAGTAACAATGCCATTGAATTCATGTTACAAAAATCGGGGGTGGCAGAATGGATGAACAAAATGCAGAACAGCTGGCTGAGTTTCTTATTGATCTTCGGGCAGATCATTCTTAACCTGATATTGCTGCTATTTTATTTTTCCCTTTTCAAATATTTATTCCTTATCATCGGCTCGCCGCTATTTGCCTACCTGAGTGAAAAGACCGAAGCGATCATAGAAGGAAAAGATTACCCTTTTAATTTAAAACAACTGATGAAAGATATCGCAAGGGGTATCAAACTTGCTTTGCGGAATATGCTCTGGCAAACGGTTTACACGGTATCTATTTTGATCTTATCTTTTATCCCGATACTTGGCTGGATCACGCCTTTGCTTGCTTTACTGGTAGAATGTTATTACCTCGGTTTTTCCATGCTGGATTACAGTTGTGAAAGAAACAAATTATCAACTTCTCAAAGCATAACGTTTATAGGCCGGCACAAGGGATTGGCTATTGGTAATGGCATGGTGTTTTACCTGATGCATTTCATTCCGGTTTTGGGATGGTTGCTTGCGCCCAGCTATGCAGTAATTGCAGCCACTATCAGTTTACATAAAGCCAAAAACGACGGCTTGATAAATACATCCGGCAAGATCAATTTATAAATATGCAATCACTTATTTACCTTGTCCCTACTGTATTGGAAGAAACAGCGGCAGAAACCATTGCCCCTTATATCATTGATGCAGTAAAGAATTGTCAGGTCATTTTTGCTGAAAATGAAAGAACAGCCCGCCGCTTTTTAAAAATGATGTGCAAAGACATTGTGATCGACGATTATGAATGGTTTACCATACACAAGGCCGAAACAGAATTGATCAATACCTTCAAACAAAAGATCACCGCCGGCAAAAATATTGCCATCATCAGCGAGGCAGGTTGCCCGGGTATTGCAGATCCGGGACAGATCCTGATTGCTGCAGCACAGGAAATGAATGCAACCATAAAACCTTTGGTGGGCCCAAGTTCTATCCTGCTGGCATTAATGGCAAGCGGTATGAATGGCCAACAGTTTGAATTTGTGGGTTATCTTCCCATCGATGCCCTCGAAAGGAACAAGTCTGTTATGGCTTTGGAAATTGCATCCCAAAAGAAGAATAGTACCCAGATATTTATTGAAACACCTTACCGCAATAACCAGCTACTGGAAACTTTATTAAAGACCTGCAAGCCCTTGACCAAACTTTGTATTGCAGCAGAACTGACGGGCCCCAATGAATACATAAAAACAAAGACGATCTCTGACTGGAAGAAAGAAAAAACCGACTTTCATAAAAAGCCGGTCATATTTTTATTGTATGCGGGATCTTGATCTATCGAACAACTGCTTTCATGCTGATGATCTTATCAACAATGAAGGGGCTGAAACCTCTCCAGGGTATAGTTCCTTTATATTCCTTATAATGCAGGTCAAAATAATTGCCGCTGTTGTTCATTAATATGTTTGCGATACTATCGTCGGCTACAGAAAATTCAAATTCATAAGAGGCGATCGTCCCCGGCGTTTTAGATCTGATACCCGACTGGATCAACTTTCCTTCATAGGTTTTAAAAAGATTGCCTTTTTTAACTACATAGTTCAACTCTCCCGATTTAACTCCTTCGCCAAAAACAAAATAATATTTCCACCAGAAAGCAATGGCCCCGGTTAATAAAGCAAGAAATATAAACCACTTTAAAAATTTACCAACCCCGCTTTTCTTTTTGGGTTGTTCTTTTTCAACAGCATCAAATTTTACATCTTCCATAAAAATATTTTTAAGTTAAAGGCCGTACTTATCAACGAGGTAAACCATGGTTGCCATAACAACAGCACATAAATTCAACTCCTGGGCATTCACTTTTTCAAACACATCCGATGCAGCATGATGCACATCAAAATACCTTTGTCCGGTAGTATTCAAACCAAATTGCGCTGTTTTAAAATTTGTTTGCAGCGGCCCTATATCGGCTCCGCCTCCACCAGCTTCACTAAACGTAAACCTATTAGCATCAAATTGCTCAAAATATTTTTGCCAGGATTGCACTTTTGCAAACTGATCTTTGGTCATGCCACAACCAAAGCCCCGGGGATATTCTGCCCCACCATCACTTTCCATAGCCATTATATATTTTTCATTTTTTGATTTTGCTTCTTCGGCATATTTGGTGGCCCCACGGGTGCCGTTCTCTTCATTGGCAAATAAAACTATACGGATGGTGCGTTTTGGTTTGTATCCAATGGCTTTAAATACCCTTAACACCTCGATACTGTTTACAACACCGGTTCCGTCGTCGCTGGCACCTTCTGCCAGGTCCCAACTGTCTAAATGACCACCAATGGTTATTATTTCATCCGGGAACTCGGTACCTTTTAGCTCACCAATCACATTGTGCCCGATAGTATCAGGTAACATGTTGCAATTGGTTCTGATGAAGAATTTCTCATCCTTATTATTATTTGTGATGGATCTGCTGAGTGATTCGGCTCCTTTGGTACTTATAGCTACTGCCGGAATTTTAGGGAAGGAATCATTGTAACGTAATGAACCCGTATGCGGAAAATCATCATATGCACCTGTTACTGAACGAACAATTACAGCCACCGCCCCGTATTTCGCTGCGGCAGAAGGACCACCGCCACGGTATCTTACTGCATCTCCATATGCACCTCTCAACAAGGTCTTATTAAAAGGATAATTATAAAAAATGATCTTACCTTTTACCTCGTCCTTCCTTGCATTCAGCTCATCAAAGTTCTTTACTTCAATTATTGATGCTGAAACACCTTTATCACCTGTACCAACAGCCCCACCCAGGGAAGCAATATTAAATTGCGGGTCTGCATTTCTTTTTTTAGTTTGATAGCCGGCAAATTCCTTTTTTCCCCTAACCCAATGCGGTACCATGCATTGTTGCAGGTACACATTTTCGGCACCCGCCGCCTGCAATACTTTTACTCCCCAGGCCTCCGCCTTGTACATACCTGCACTGCCGCTTAACCGACCCCCCACAGTTTTGCATAAGCTATATAAATTTTGAGATGATTTGCCATTCAATAAAATTTCATCGGATATTTTTTTAATCATGATGGAATCTTCAGACTGGGCAAAACCGCAAAAAGAACAGAAACTGCAAACCAGCAATATTGTAATGCTTTTAACCATAGTGTAAGTTTATGAACAAACTTACTGATTTAAACCGAATACATGAATGGAACGGACAGTGAAAAATATTTCGGTAAATTGCATAATTATCAATTTTCACTAAACGGCTTCTTATGAATATAGGTATTGTGTGTTATCCCACTTTTGGCGGTAGTGGCGTATTGGCAACGGAATTAGGAAAAGCACTGGCAGATAAAGGCCATAATATACATTTTATTACCTACCAGCAGCCTGTTCGCCTGAGTGGTTTTCATGCCAACATATTTTACCATGAGGTGAGGGTGCCTACCTATCCGTTATTTGATTACCCGCCTTACGAAACAGCTTTAGCCAGCACCATGGTAGATGTAATATTGAATAATAAGGTAGAACTGCTGCACGTACATTATGCCATTCCGCATGCAGCAGCGGCGTATATGGCCAAACAGATCCTGGCCAAACAGGGAATAAATATCCCGGTTATTACCACTTTGCATGGTACAGACATCACACTGGTTGGCAAGGATAAGACCTACAGCCCCGTTGTAACTTTTTCGATGAATGAAAGTGATGCCCTTACTGCGGTTTCGGAGAACCTGAAAGAAGAAACCTTTAAAAATTTCAATATTGAAGGCGAGATAGAAGTGATCCACAATTTTGTGGATGTTAAGCGCTTTCACAGGCAGCCCGTAGATGCATTCAGGAAACTCATCTCACCCAATGGTGAAAAAATAATTGTTCATGCTTCCAATTTCAGGAAAGTGAAGCGGGTAGAAGATGTGGTTGCGACATTTTTGCTGATCCAGAAAAAAATGCCTGCAACATTATTGTTATTGGGTGACGGGCCCGAAAGATCGCATATTGAAGCCAGTGCAAGAGAATGCGAATCGCATAACACGATCAAGTTTTTAGGCAAACAGGAACAAATGGAAGACATTTTACCCATAGCTGACCTGTTTTTACTGACCAGCGAATATGAAAGTTTCGGGTTGGCAGCGCTTGAAGCTATGGCTGCAGAAGTTCCGGTAATATCTACCAACGCAGGAGGTTTGCCCGAGATCAATATTAATGGTTATAGTGGCTTTATGAGTGATGTAGGAGATGTGGAAGATATGAGTAAAAATGCCTTGCACATTTTGCAGGATGATGCTACACTTAAGCAATTTAAAGCTAACGCATTGGCGCAGGCAAAAAAATTCGATATTGAAAATATAGTACCGCTGTATGAAGCGCTTTATAAAAGAATGATCTAAACTATCTTTTCAACCATCTTTCAGGATCTATATTATTCCTTTCATCGCTAATGAAAAGATCCACAGCACCGATCCCATCAAGGTTTGCAGCAGCTTTACCGATCACCTGTCCTGTTTTTACATTCTGGCCACGCTGCACAGTAGCACCGCTTAAATTGCTATAAGTGCTGAAATACTTACCGTGCTGGATAATGATCACCTGCATATCTTCTATATACAGGATATTAGATACCACTCCATCGAAAATGGCTTTAACATTACTTCCAATGTCAGTAGATATGGTGATATTGGTAATATCTAAAACGGTTCCGCTGGGTAATACATTGCGACCAAAATGAAGGAGTGTATAACCCTTATCAACCGGCCACGGCAATGATCCTTTATTCTTAATAAAATTTTCATTCAATGCTGCATTCTCTGCATTCAACAAAACGCTTTCAGGAGCTTTTTTTACTTCTGTTTTTTTAGGCGATACGGCTATCGATTTTGTTTCAGTCTTTGCTGGGTTGGTAGCTGCGTCATTACTATTCTCCTTTGCAGCTGCAAGTTTTTTGGCGTCCTCATTTGCTTTTTTCAAAGCTGCTTTTTTTGCATCAGCCAGGGCTTTGGCAATGGCAGCATTTATACCCTTTTCCACTTTCTTCATTTGCTTATTGTAAGCAGTGAGCTGGTTATTCAATTGCTTGCCCTGCTTTTTTAATTCATTCATCACCCTGTCCTTTTCGATCTTCTGGGTTTCCAGGGCACTCATCTCTTTATCTTTTGTTTTAAGCACTTCGCTTTTATTTTGCTTAATGCTGCCCAGTTCATTAAGGCGGTGCTTGCGCAAGTCCTGTGTCCGTAAGATATTTTCTCCCTGTTTTTCACGGTAAGCCCGGTAATATTTTAAATAGGCAATACGTTTAATGGCATCGTTGAAACTTGCAGCTGAAAAAATAAAACTTAAGAAATCGTAGTTGTTCCTGTTCTTATACGCATACACCATACTTCTTGCATACTCCTGTTTTAAAGTATCCAGCAATTTATTGTACCGGTTAATTTCACGTTGATTTGTATAAATATTATTATCCAGTATGCTAATGTCCTTACCGATATTGTCTATAAGCCTGTTCTGCAGGTTAACTTTATCGTTGATCAGTTTCCACTGCACCAGGTTTTCTTTTGTTTTCAGCTTATTGTTGTTCAACATCTTTTGTGTTTGCTCCATTTCTTTTTTTAACTGTGCCCGCTGTTTCTCAAGCTCTTCGCGGGTTTCCTGTGCTGATGCGGCCAGGCTTAGAAATGTAAAAAAAACGATATTGAAAAAGAATTTAATCATGCCAATGATTTGTTTATTCAAAAATACAAAGCAAAATTTAAGGTAAGCCCGTTTAAAACCCACAGGCTGTGAATAATTACAAATAACGCTTACTTCCTTGTATAATTTTTTGGGATGTTAAATGAAACTGATAATTCTTTGTTAAACTCATATTGTTTAAAATTGAGTCGTATATCAAGCCTGTTTTTTTCGGAAACGGTTATCTCCCGGTAGGTAGAAAAATTAATTCCTGTTTTATTTTCATAATCGGCATAGGTCAGATCAGCGGTTCTGCTCCTGCTGATATCCACATCATCAAGCTTGCTATGGGTTAAATTATAATTATGAGCTGAGAGCGTGAGCAGGTGTTTAAAATAATTACCAACCATAGAAAACAGTATCTGGTCCTCTGTTTTCTTATAATACACAATATTACTGTCAACAAAAACAGGATTGCCGATCAATAGATCCTGCAGGGTTTTATAATCAAAAGGAATTTGAGTTACTTCCTGCAGGTAATCAATAGACCTGTATTGCACTTCCTTGTCCCGCTTATTCAATAATATAACGCTATCCCTGCTTATGAGAACCCGGTAAATTTCAAAATTTAAAAACGAAGCTGTGAGTGAGATCCAAATGGCACTGTCCTTAATTATCCGTACAATTGCTGTCACGTCCGGTTGCTTCCCATTGTTATCCTGGTAGTCCACTTTTATTTTTGCATTGAAGGTTTTGAAATCAATATAATTACGGCTAAGGTTCTCAATGGTTTTTTTGATCATCAATATAGAATCTACTTTTGATTGATCTATTATGACAACAGCTGTAGAATCTTTAGGAGCTATGGCTTTATTGATCTGTTTGACAGTTCTACAACTGGAAACCGAAAATATCAATGCGGCTGAAAAAATGATCGTGCTAAAAAATTTCATTACTTGTTGCTGGTTTAATTTTTATTTAATACCTGTATGGCCAAAACCGCCTTCCCCTCTTATTGATTCCTTTAACTCACCTACTTCTATCAATTCTGCTTTTTCAGTTTTTGCAATGATCATCTGGGCTATCCTGTCCCCATGATTGATCACCTGTTCTATATTGCCAAGATTGACCAATATCACTTTTAACTCTCCCCTGTAATCTGCATCAACCGTGCCAGGAGAATTTAAGCAGGTGATCCCCTGCTTTATGGCCAACCCGCTTCTCGGTCTTATTTGAGCTTCATAGCCTTGCGGTAATTCAATGAATAACCCTGTGGGTATTAAATTACGCTCTAATGGTTGTAAAGTTACAGGTTGAATGAGGTTGGCCCTGATATCCATTCCCGAAGATCCGGCGGTTGCATACCCCGGTAATGGGTTTGACGATGTATTAACTATATTAACCCGTAGTGTTTGCATGGCAACAAAGTTACGCAATGTAAAAAGGAAATATTGGAGGAACTGTTTTTTGTGAAGTACTTTAACGAATAAGGCGAACCATGGTCCTGTCCATTTATCGGATTTCGTTGAGTTGTTGTTACTGTATATAAAAAATTAAGTACTTCATGAAATTATATCCTCTCAAAAAATAATGCATTTATTTTAATCCAAGCAGAACTGTCGCGTAAGCTTTTAATCCTTCTTCACGGCCAATAAAACCCATTTGTTCTGTAGTTGTGGCTTTTACAGAAACATCGGTCGTAGTAACATGGACAATTTCTGCAATAGCCTCCTGCATTTGCAAAATATAATTTTTTATTTTGGGAGATTGTAAGCAAAGGGTGCTATCAATGTTAATTACTTTATAGCCTTTGGCCTCAATAAGTTCAGTACATTTCTTCAGTAGTATTTTACTATCGATATTTTTAAATGTTGCATCAGTATCCGGAAAATGAAACCCAATATCTCCCAGTGCCAACGCTCCAAGCATCGCATCGCAAATTGCATGTAATAAGACGTCCGCATCACTGTGTCCTAAAGCCCCTTTGCTATGTGGTATTTTAACCCCTCCTATCCATAAATCCCTTCCCGCTATTAATTGGTGATAATCCACACCTGAACCTATTCTGTATGACATGCCTTATTTTATTCAGTAAATATCTACATTTTGATTGATCCAAAAAAACAAAAAAGCGCTCCGACAAAAACCGGAACGCTTTTTTTACATGAAAAAAACTTTATTATTTGCCCATTAAATCAAATACTAAACCAAAACGATAAGTATTAGATAAAGGAATACGGCTTATACCGCTTCCGGTTGGGAAAACATAAGAGAAGTTTAAGGTAGCTAAGCTATATCTTAAAGAAGCTCCAACTGTAAAATATTTTCTGTTACCCTTATTTGGGTTTTCGTAGAAATAACCAGCTCTGAACCCAAATTGGTTGTTATAAAAGTATTCAGCACCAATAGCAATGTTAATTTCCTGAATTTCTTCACTTGCTCCGCCACCATCACCAAATGATTTGATCCAGCTGGATGGTACACCACGATCGCGGTATTTAATCAGCGCTGCAGAATCAGCAGAAGGATTAGTACCATTTAAAACTGGTGGAGTTGGAACTAATAACTTGTTAAGGTCAACAGCAAATGTAATTTTATTAGCCTCGTCAAACACTTTAGTATAAGCCAGGCCTAAACCGATGTTTGCAGGAATATAATCTTTTTGAGTGGCATCACTGGAGTAAGAAATTTTAGAACCCAGGTTACTTAAGGTTAATCCCCAGTTTAAACCCTGGCCATTTTCTTTAGCACCATGATGATATAAATGTAAATCACCAGCAACAGCAGAACCTGCCTTGTAAGTTTGTCCATTATAAGAACCGCTGGCTAAATTTGAGTTGATATACCTGATGGCTATACCTAAACCCGTTTTGCGGCTTAATTTCCTGGAATAACCCAGATCAATTGCAAATTCTTTTGGTTTGCCTTCGCTCAAATCATTGCCAGAAGCATCAGTGAACTGAATATTTCCAAGCTTAAAATATCTCAAGCCAAGCGAAAGAGCCTGCTTATCATCAATTTTGTAGTACCCGGCTAAAGATGCTAAGAAAACATCGTTAACACCTAAATCCCTTAACCATGGAGTGTAGTTAAGAGCTACTCCAGCCTTACTTGTGGCAAATGGGGTTCTGGCTATGTTAGCAAAAGCCGCGTTGGCATCAGGAGCAGTTGCAATACCTACATCTCCCATACCGCCACTGCGGGCATCAGGTGAAATACGTAAAAACGGAACAGCAGATGTTACGACGTTTATTTTGTTCTGGCTCTGGGCATAAGATACAGTTATTGTTCCTCCCAGTAACATAACTAAGGCAGTTAGTTTCAAAGTTACTTTTTTCATGCGTTTTGATTTGTCTTGGTTAGGTAGACTTACCTCTATAAGCGTTAAGTTTAATGGTTGTATTATGTTGTAAAAATAATAGTTTTATTGAAATGAACAACTAAATTATAAAATCTTGTTAAAAAAA